>NZ_CP014227.1:300000-582500 GCF_001553545.1 Capnocytophaga haemolytica
ATTCTTTTGGTGCACCCTAACTATGGGGCGTCGGTGGCTAACAAAGCCTTATTAGAAGCCTTTAACACAGGCGAAGTAACTCTTCACAACGTATGTGAAGCAGCTAAAGGCGGTAAGATCGATGTGGCGGCCGAGCAGAAGCTCTTAGAGGCACACGATCGTATCATCTTTCAGTATCCTACCTATTGGTTCAACGTGCCTGCCTTCCTCAAGCAGTACCTCGACGAGGTGTTTGCTTATGGCTGGGCGTACGGTGGCGGTGAGGCACTTAAAGGCAAGGAGTTCGGTATTGTAACCACAGTAGGGCAGCCTGTAACGAATTACAGTAAGGAGGTTTTAGGCTTTACTATTGAAGAGATTGTACTTCCAATGAAAGCTTCTATAAGCTATGTGAAAGGTAAGTTTATAGGGCTGGTTTATTTAGGAAGGGACAAGACCTTTCAGGCGTTTATTCCTGAGGAACTCAAAAAAGCCAAAGAAGCCTATCGCAAATTGGCACTTTAGGGATTAGGGATCAGTAGTCAGAGGTCAGGGGTCAGGTGCGTATTGCACAAGCTGACCCCTGACCTCTGTTTTTTTAATCGCTGACTACTAACCACTCTCCCTCTTGTTTTCTTATCATCTTATACGGTTTGTGTAGGGTTTCTTCGATAGCGATCCGTTACCGCTCCGTTTGGGATAGGGGAGGGCTGTCCTTTGATTTCTGCTCTCTGAGCTCCTGACTTTTGATTGCTGACCTCTGCCCTCTGCTTCCTGTCCTCTGTTCCCCAATTTCTGATTTCTTTATGATAGTTTAATCGTTGGAAAGTGTTATCTTTGCGGCGTGATTTAGGTTTAGAGCGTATGTTTGATTTTATCATTGTCGGAGGTGGTTTGGCTGGGGTTACGTTCGCTCATACTTTGGAGCGGTACGGAAGGAGTTTTTGCCTTATAAGCGATCGGTCGCAGGCAGCGAGCCTTGTGGCTGCGGGGGCGTATAACCCTGTGGTGCTCAAGCGTTTCACACCGATATGGATGGCGACGGAGCAGATACACTGCTTGCACGATTTTTACGGCGGAGTGGAGGCAAAGCTGGGTACGCAACTGCTGCATCCAATGGCGGTATTACGTAGGTTTGCTTCGGTGGAGGAGCAGAACAACTGGTTTGCCGCTTCGGATAAGCCTGTGCTCTCGGAGTATCTCAGTGGGGAGTTGGTAGGTAGGGTAAGCCCTTATGTGCCTGCACCTTTTGGCTTTGGGCAGGTGCTGCATACGGGGCGTATGGATGTGAAGCGATATCTCTCACTGAGTTTGCAGCGCTGGGGTAGCGAGGGGGTATATCATCCTTATCGGTTTCAGTACGAAGCGCTATCGGTTGGCAAGGGTTCTGTGAGTTACAAAGGTGTTGAGGCGCGACATATTGTGTTCTGCGAGGGTTGTGGGGTGTCTGCTAATCCGTTTTTTAAGGCACTGCCAATGGCGCCTTGCAAGGGCGAGTTGCTCACGTTTTGTGCCCCTGAACTATCGGTGGAGGTTATCTTGAAGGGCGATGGGGTGATTTATCCTGAAGGTGGTGACTGCTACAAGATAGGCGCTACGTATAACCGCGACGACCTGAGTGATACGATCACTGAGGCGGGACGTGAGGAGCTCATAGAGCGACTCAAGAAGCTCATCACTTGTGGGTATACGATTACGGCGCACGAGGCTGGGATACGCCCTACGGTGATCGATAGGCGTCCACTGGTGGGGCATCATCCTGTATATGACAATGTTTGGATACTCAACGGGCTGGGTACGCGTGGGGTGCTGGGAGCGCCGTATCTCGCTGAGGTACTCTACGGGGCGGTATTCGAGGGGGAGGCGGTAGCCCGTGAGATGGATATAGGGCGGTTTGCTAAGCGGATGAGATAGGATACAGGAGAATACCTATGGGGAGTGCGTTTGCTTGTAGATTGGAGTGCGTAGTGTTAAAAAATATATTAAATAACGTGTAAATGCTTTTGTTTTTTGCATAAGAGTTGTATCTTTGCACTTTCTTAGCGCGAAAAGCGAATATTAATAGACGATTTACAATGGATGATAAGTGTATTTTCTCGGAGACTTACAAAGTGCGTAGTACGCAAATGAACCTAAACAATCAGTTGGGGTTGTACGGTATTTTGGGCATTTTGCAGGATATAGCGGCGGAACACGCTGCTATCTTGGGTTTTGGCTATAAGCAGTTGGTGGAGAAGGGGTTCTTTTGGGCATTGATACAGCAGAAGCTCAAGATGGATTATTGGCCTGAATGGAATGAACGCATCAGGGTAAGCACATGGTCGCTTCCTCCGCAGGGGGTGTATGCTTTTCGCGAGTTTGAGATTTACAGTGACGACAGGAAGATAGGCGAGTGTGCCAGCACGTGGATTACGCTGGACATTGCCTCGCGCCGCCCGATAGACTTGACCGCTGAACAGGCGATGTTTCACCCGCGTACAGAGGGAGGACTATCGTTCAAGACGGAGCGCATAGCCCTGCCTGAAGATATGCACTTGGTGAATACGTTCCCCGTAAAGGTGAGTGACTTAGATGTGAACTCGCACGTGAACAATGTGAAGTATACGCAATGGGCGCTGGATATGATGACTGAGCGCAATCACCGTGAGTTTGTGGTCAATGAGTACGATATTAATTTTCTCTCGGAAACTTTCTTAGGCGATGAGATGGAGGGCTTCAAGAGCAAAGGCAGGTACCTCAATGCTGAAAAGACCTTGGTGGAGACGTACCTCTACGCTCAGAAGATCGGTGGGGCAAAACCTGCGTTCATCGCTAAGTGGATAGCAGAGCGCCTTTAATACAAATCAAGCAAAAGTATCAGATGGAAAGAAGAATACACCACAGTGGTTTTGTAGGGTTGGGTTTGTTGCTATTGGCGGGCTGTACGCCTAATGCCAATACGTACTACAACCGACAGATGCAGCCTATCGTAACGAAATACAACGTGCTTTTCAACGGTGAGGAAGCCTTTGATAAGGGCTATACAGAGTTGCAGCAAAAGTATCACGATGATTTCAGCGACGTATTGCCTGTAGAGCCCATAGGGATGAGTGGCAAGGTGCAGCTTGACGGTATGGAGAACCCCAACTTTGAGCGTGCTGAGGAGAAGGCTATCAAGACCATTCAGCGGCACTCGATGGTGTATAAAGGCGAGCAACGCAATTATAAGATCGACGATGCGTATATGCTGCTGGGCAAGGCGCGGTATTACAACGAGCGCTTCTTTCCTGCCTTAGAGGCTTTTAACCACCTACTGACCAACTATGGCAAGAGTGAGCATATCCCTGCGGCAGCAGTATGGGCTCAGAAGACGAACCTACGACTGGGGCGTGATAAGGTAGCTATTGAAAAGCTCAATACTTTTCTGGAAGAAACCCCTAAGATACGTCGCAACGACAAGGCAGAGGCTTATGCTACTTTGGGGCAGGCGTACATCAACCAAGAGCAGTATCCACAAGCTGCCGATGCGCTATACACAGCTGGTAAGTACACGCGTAATAGGGCTTTGCGGGGGCGGTATTACTTCATCGCAGCTCAGCTCTACGAAAAGCAGAAACAGCGTGACTCGGCAGTGGTGGCTTATGAGAAGGTCATTAAGCAAAACTGGAAGATCCCTCGCAGGCTGTGGATAGAAGCGCAGGCGGGTATGGCACGCAATAAGGTGTTTACCCCTGAGGAAAAGGCGGAGTACTTAGCCTACCTGACTAAGCTGGAGAACCGCTATGAGCACAAGGACTTCTTAGATGTGCTTTATTACCAACACGCTGAACTACTCAAAGACAAAGACAAGGCATCGGCAATAGCCTTTTACCGTAATTCGCTTAGCAAGAATAAAGATAACAACCCTTTAAAAGCCAAAGCCCACGAGCGCTTGGCTGACATCTACTTCGAGAAGAAAGACTACACCAGCGCTTATCACCATTTGGATAGCACGCTGACCTACATCCCTGAACACACTTTTGAGCATTTGTATATCCGTAGAAAGAAGGATAACTTAGCCAAGATTACCGAGCTGGAATACGCCGTGAAGCACAACGACAGTATCCTCAAAGTAGTGCGTTTGCCTAAGGATGCCCAAGTGGCTTACTACCAAAAGCACATCGACTCGATGCAGCAGGTAGCCTCTGCCAAAGTGGTGAAGGACACACGCAAGAACACAGGTATGGGCATCTCGCCTCAGGCTGCTGAGCCTGCTAAGGGCGGTAAATTCTATTTCTACAACCCGATGGCAGTGGCTTATGGCAAGCAGCAGTTTCAGCAGTATTGGGGTGATAGGAAGTTAGAGGACAATTGGCGTTGGTCGGCTACTGAAGCTACGGTGCCCGATCTGAACGCTCAGGCGGCTACCGAAGTTGTGCAACCTAAAGAGCAACTTACGCCTGAACAGTACATCGCTAAGCTGCCTACCTCGCAAGATGAAATCCGTCAGTTAGAGGAAGAGCGTAATCAGGCGTTATACCAGTTGGGTGTGCTTTACCGCGCTAAGTTCAGCGATCACGAGCTGGCAATACAGCGCTTGAAGCGAGTACTTGAGCAGCACCCTTCGCCTGAGGTAGAGGTAGCGACGCTCTACGAACTGTATAAGAACTATCAGGAAAGCAACGACCCGCAAGCCGAGGCTATCAAAACAAGGCTCTTAGCCAGCTATGGCAATACCGACTACGCCAAGTTGCTACAAGGCGCTGCCACTACCCGACAGGAACAGAACCAGCAAGCACAGCAGTTCTTAGACACCCTGATGGTAGCTTATGAGAAAGGCGATTTCGTCACCACAGCCACCCGATTAGAGGCAGAAGGACTGCAATACCGTGAGACGGCAGTAGCACCTAAAATAGCCCTTTTACAAGCGAAAACCACAGGACGCTTGCAGGGGGTAACTCCTTACCGTGAGCAATTGGATAGAATCGTAACCGCGTACCCAGCAACTCCCGAAAGTGAAGAGGCTAAAGATTTATTAGAAGAGCTTAAAGAAGTAGAAACAGAGCCTTTTGTGCCTGTAGAGAAAACTACTAAATGGAAGGTAGTGATCACCCGTGTTGACCCCGTACAGAGGACTGAAATAGCCAAAAAGCTGACGGATAAGCTCAAGTCGATATCCGAGGCGATGACCCTTTCCGAAGACGTCTACAACAAAGAAGAAACGTGGTTGGTAGTACACCACCTTAGAGACGCCCATACCGCGGAAACAGTGATCAGAGACCTTAAAGAGCTATTGGCAAAATACCACTTATCAGCCTTTGCTATTGCCACCGAGAACTATCGCTTGGTGCAGATGCGCAAAGACAAGGATAAGTACTTAGAGACGCAAAAACCCGTGACGAACGCCTCGAAGTAGCGGTTTTATCATAAAGAGAAGGGGCTGTGTAAGATTACACAGCCTCTTCTCTTTATATTATAACAGTTCTTCCTACCTGAGTTTCACCCGTGACGAAGCAATCCACGAGGCAATAAGCCCCAGAACAACGATCGTAATAAACACCACCACCACATTTAAAGGCTCAATAGCCACAGGATAAGACAGCGTAGGGCTTATCCTCACAAAACCAAAATGCTGCTGTAAAACCACAACGACCGTCCCCAACACAATGCCAATAACAGCCCCTACCACAGAAGCCATCGTGCCTTGCCAGAAGAAAACACTTTCTAACTGCCGAGGGGTCATCCCTAAGGCAAAAAGCGTATGTAGGTCGTCGCCCTTGTCCAAAATCATCATTATGATGGCGCCAACGAGGTTAAAAAGCGCAATCACCAACACTAAGATAAAGATGAGATACACTGCAATGTTCTCAGTGTTAAGCATCCGATAGAGAGCATCGTTGAGCTGTACGCGGTTCTTAACCACTACCTGATGGTTGAAAATGCTTTCTATCTCCGAGACAGCCTGCGCTTCCGTAGCATTGGGCTCTAACTTCACCTCAATAGCCGATACTTGTCTTGGAGATAGCCCCAGCACAAAGCGCGCCTCGTCCAAAGAAGAAAATACGTACTTCTTATCGAGCTCTTCGGTGAGCTGATACACCCCTTGCACTACCGAAAGTGCCTCGCGATAAGGCATCTTCTCATTGAGAATACTGCCCTTGCCCGACTTCGGTACCACAATTTGCAACGGAGAAGAAGGATCGGCAAAGTTAAGCCCTAAGTTATTAAAGATGGTAGCCCCTACCACCACATTAGGCGGCGAAAGCTCCCAGCCCCCGAGCACTAAGAGGCTGTCGACTTCATTCACCAAAGGGTATTCCTCATCAACGCCTTTGATGTAAGCGATATGGTTCTTCTGATTGTGTGTGAGGAACACCTGTTCCTCAATTACTTTGCTGTAATGTGCGATGCTCACCACCTGACGAAGCGCTATTGAATCCGCTTCGGAGAAGTTCAGATACTTTCCCGTTTTAGGAAAAATCTTCAAGTCGGGGTCAAATGTGGTTGAGAATGACACCGTAAAGCTCTTCAGCCCCGCAAAGCCTGCCAGCACGATAAACAGTGCAGCAGTGCCTAACACCACCACAAAAGCCGTAACCCTGTTGATGATATTAATCACGTTCTGCGAACTTTTGGCGAACATATAGCGCCTTGCAATGTAAAAGACGGCTTTCATCTGTCTATGATTTCTTGCGGCGGAGCAGCAACTCGCGCTGCTCAATAGGGTTCTCTTCCTCTTTAAGCGATTTCTCAATGCCCTCGATGTATTGCAGCGAGTCGTCGAGATAAAAGAGCAGTTCAGGCATACGTCGGAACTGGTTCTTAGTGATTTGCGATAGCTGGTGCTTGAGTAGTGGTGCATTTGAGGTCAGCCCTTTGAGCATCTCAGCAGCTTGTCCCTCAGGGAAGATACTCAAGTAAACCTTAGCTACTGAGAGGTCGACTGTTACGTTTACTTTGGTCACTGAAATGAGGAGGTTGTGCTGCCCCGCATCGCGGATGGACTGTTGCAACACTTTAGCTAATTCTTCTTGAATGATACCCGCTATTTTCTTCTGTCTATTACTTTCCATAGGGCAAAGGTACGACTTTTTTAGAAATGAGGCATAAGAAGTGGAGAATTTTAAGAAAATAAAAGCAAAAAGCCCCCTGAATGCCAGAGGGCTTTTATTGTAAATAGTTATGAATATAACTTTGATAGGTGCCGAAGCACATTTTTGAGCACTATCGCCCCAAAAAGCCTTTTACAAACTCTTCAGGGTATTCAATAGCGCTGATAACAAGGAACAACAGAGCTGCACAAGCTACCATTTCAGTGAGATAACGCACTTGTTGGCGAGCATTATGAGCCTGAGCTCCTTTACGCACCGCATAGCCTAAGAATACTACCAGCGGAATAAAGTAACTTATCACTGGCAGGTAAAATATTCTTGCTATGATAACCATCGCGATATAAAGCGCGAGAAAATAGAATAGGTAAAGTTTGTTTTTCATATCAGTCTTGAAAAAGTATTGTTTCTATCGTATTGTAATCTGGTGGAGCGACCGCTGTTACTTTTCTGTCCTTTACCACAAATATCATTTTGCAGCTTTGTAGGCTCTCTAACAGATGGCTTGCCATTAGCACAATGTGCTCTTCTGCAAGGTTTTTGATAAGGCGGCGTAGTGTGTACACGGTTTCAATATCCAAACCATTGAAAGGCTCATCAAAGATGTAGAGGTCGCTTTCCTTTTGTAACACAACATTGAGGTATACTTTGCGACGCATCCCTGTTGAGAGTTCTTTGATGAGTAACTCTTTGTCAATCTCAAATAGATAGGAGTCCCGTAGCTTCAATTGCATCAAAGCGGCGTAAAAGCGGTAGAACTCACCCACAGTGAGGTAGTCATACAGATAAGGCTCTGTGGGGATAAACCCCACTTGCTCAGCTCGAAGAGGTGTGCCGTTGTATAGCACCTGTCCTTTGAAATCCGTAAGCCCCAACATACAAGCAAATAGGCTCGTCTTGCCTGCACCATTTTTGCCAACTACACCATACAAGCCTTGCTCAGCGATGTGTAGCTCAGCCTCTTCTAAAATGACTTTATTGCCGTAAGATTTCTTATGGATACTAACCTCTAACATATTTTCCTTTATAAATGATATAATAATACAGCAGGGGTAGAGCTATCAGCGGTGCTCCATACTGCACTGCTTCCGCGATAAGCCCCAGCACAATGGCTTGGGTGAGTGGTGTGCTCCAAAAGGCATATTTAGTCAGCACCCCAAGTGTGGGGAGCAACAAAAGCAAAGGCAATACCCACCAAAACACTCCTTTGAATACAATTACAAATAAAGCGTAAGGAGGTAGTATACACCATAGTGCATTGATAACATTCACCTGCAATTGTTTCCTTAGATAGTTACTACCCTGATATGCAGAAATAGCAATATGTGCTCTATACTCTCGCTCAAAACTCGGCACGCTGCTCATTATTGCTATACTTAGCAGTGCAAATAACCCTAAATGGCTGTTTTGGTATACCCCTGCAATCACTATCAGGGTAAGGCATAGTGGCAGCATCACCCAGAGCCTATACTTTCTGAATGTACCGTGCCACCATGGGTCGAATAGCAAAAAGGGATAAGGCATACGCAAAGCACGCTGAGGCACCCAAGAGATGAATAGCACTCCCAAGAGATAAAGTCCACCCCAAAGCACATCTCCTTTTAGGGCAAAGATAAGCAGTGCGGGTAAGTTCAGCAGCAAGTATTCCATCGTGATAAGGACTTTGTAGTTTTTGCGCAGTCTGAGCAATGACAGATCCTCGCGACTGTAATGGTGCTGTAGCGTCAGCAGTAGGAAGGCAAATAGTGCATAAAAAGCCGTTGCATAATGGTTGTATATAGCCCATAGCACTACTGCCTCGCCACCAAGCACTAAGCCGAGTGCGAGATAATCACCTTTTACGTGTAGTCTTCGGTAGAAGACGTAGACTAAATGTAGAGGGGCTTTGAGCATTTACTTTGAAACTCCTTGCTTAAATCCTTCTATAAAATCACCAGCATTATTGTACAAATAGATGAATGCTACATAAGTATTACAACAACGAATAACGTGCGCAATCTAAGGTACTTTCTACGGTAATCTTGTTGTTCTTTCATATCACAAATATTATAATTAAAACTTCCAAAATACATTGCCAAAGGCAATACCTATCCCAATGTAATCACCTTTGATAGGTGTGCTCTCGTCTCCTAAACGATAATCGGCAAGGCTATAGATTGCTTTGAGTCGTAGGAAAGAACCATCGCGCCACCAACGTGTTACTGAAAGTGTAGGGCGGAAAATAAAACTGCCTTTACTGCGCGAGAGACGTTTACCATTACTGGCTAAACCATCACGCGAACGATACTGCCGCTCTCCGTAGCCTAACCCTGTTTGCACATCAAAGGTATACCTGCCAAGAGTGTAGACGCTATAGCCCAGCTCTAACATTGCCATATAAGTCTCTTTGCCTTCACTTTCTGCCATCTTACGCCCTTGAGGGGCATTGTCGTAATTGGGGTAATATACCCATAAGGGCTGGGTTACTTTATTAGAGATACTGCCAATGAATATATTTGCCGAAAAGCCGTACTGCCTTACGCCAGCCCCCAAGCCTATATCTAACACCCAACTGATAGGGTCGTCATTGCGAGTGCTATAACCCCCAGAAGTATCCCAGAGAGCATAGAAGCCATCGGCGGGAGTGATGTCGGATATGGGTTCTATATACTTAGGAAGTTCTTTAACGATTGTGTCTTGCTCTTGTGCTTGGCAAAGTGTTGTTAGTATGATAAAGATTATAGTCGAAAGATGCTTCATAAAGGTGTTATTCTTTTACTTCAAATTTAAAATTGATGTAATCCTGATTTTCCTTATTTGTGATTTTACCTTCTGCTTTGGTAAAATAAGTAACTATCTCATCTTTGGGAACGTCTCTATTCTTTTCATTTTCAAACATCCAATCAAAAGTATCTCCCATTAGAGTAAAGTTATACCACGTTTTTATAGAAACATTCTGTTTACCTGAAAGATAGGACTCTGTATAGTATATCTCACCTTTTTCATTAAGTTTTATAATGAAATGAGCCTTTTCATCCTTCACTAATTTCAATAATTGCTCAGCCTGAGTATTTGCAGGCGATAATTTATAGGTATTAGATGCTACTTTCTCTACTGTAAAATACTCTAAGTGCTCTGCTTTGTTCAAAAATTTACAGATAAAGACTGCTTTTAGGGTTAACGCACTTAAAGAGGATTTTCTCTGTTCTTCTTTTCGAGGGTCTGAAGGAGTGAAAACACACTCTTTAGCTTTATAAAGGTTTGATGAGATGAGAAAGTGCCCTGTGAGATGTTGCACCTTACCCTCTTGCTGGTTATCAATGAAGCTGTTTAAACTTTTTCTTATAATAAAATAAAAGTTCCCGAAAATTAGTAATTTTGTGTTTGCAAAAAAAAGAACACCAAAATTCAGGAATTTTGGGCAAAGATACAATAAATAATTGGATTATTCCCTTTTTAAGTGTAGGAAAAAGAGGATTTAAAAGTAATTTTGATTTGGCTTCAATATTTTTATTGATTCTCAAGAGGTTAAAAACAGAGGTACAATGGAGAGAACTTCCAATTGAAAGCTATTTTGAAAAAGGAGAAATCTCTTGGCAAAATGTCTATTACTACTTCAATAAATGGAGTAAAGACGGTAGTTTTTAGCGAGTATGGTTAAATCTATTAAGTAAGAAGAAAATAAAGTTAGATATGTCTTGCGTTCAATTGGATGGTAGTCATACACGTTGTCGGCAAAAAGGAGGTTGGCTTGACGGATATAAAGGTTTGATAATGAGATACGAGTATCTTGATGTAACTTGGATTGGAGTGCTCCTATTAGGGTCTATCTCCAAGTTCCTCAAAAAAGTTTAAACACGTTTTTATTCAAAATTAGTTGGTTTTCTTTAATTTAACTTCTTTTGTCTTGATACAAAAATCAAGGCTGTGGAGGTGTGGCTGTTGTAGGCAGGGGAGAGTAGAAAGGGAGGGTGTGAAAGACATACAGTACAAGGATTTAAGCAAAATTCTAATTAATTTTGGATTTGTTTGGTAGTTTGGCAAGAATATTGTACTTTTGCCGAGTAATTAAAAAGATTTTGTACAATGAAAAGAAAATTATGTTTAGTGTGTATGGCAATCATTTTTATAGCTTGCCATAAAAACAATGACGAAGTTCCCCAACCAGACCCTAATAAACCTACCCCTGATAAGCCAATTCCAGACAATCCTAAGCCTGATAAACCTACACCAAACAATCCTACAAATGCCTATTTATATGGCATTACTATAGACGACAGTTGGGAGGAAACTGGGGTTACTGTTCAGCAGATTGTAAGTGCTATCAAGGCAATGCCTGTAAAGCCTACGGTGCGCATTGTGATGTCCAAGGGTACAGCGATAGCTAATTACAAACCACTTTTTTCGGCTGTTCATCAAGTAGCTTATGTGATGGCAACACCTGCCGATTCCGAAGATATGAAAAAATACACTAACGTAGATAGTTATGTAAAGAGATTTCAGGATTCGTATAAAGAACTATCGGCATATACGGATTTTTGGGAAGTGGGCAATGAAATTAACGGAGAAGGTTGGATGGGTGACAACCCTCAGTTTATTGCCGATAAAGCCTATGGTGCTTATAAGTTTATCCGTAGTAAAAATGCGAAAACAGTACTTGTGAGCTACTATTTTAAACCAGGTGACCAAAAGGTGACGATGGAGGATTGGCTAAAAAGATATATTCCCGAAGATATGAAAAAGCAGTTGGATTACGTGTTAGTAAGCTATTACGAAGATGATAACGGCAATTATCAGCCTAATTGGCAAGAGGTATTTAACAATTTAGAGTCTATTTTTCCGAAGGTTAAATTAGGCATAGGGGAGTGTGGCAATAACGATTATAAGAAGTACTCTGTACAGAGTAAAGTGGAAAGAGCTAAGCACTATTATGCGATGCCTAAATATGTAAAGAACTACGTGGGCGGTTATTTTTGGTGGTATTGGGTGCAGGACTGTGTGCCTCATCAAAACAGTGAAGTTTTTAAGGCTATCAACAGCAGTATTAAGCAAACGCTTAAATAATATTGCTTTTTGTGAAGATTTGCGTACCTTTGCACCAAATTAGAACGAGAAATGAAAAAGTTTATCATATCAGGAGGAGGTACAGGCGGGCATATTTTTCCTGCTATCGCTATTGCCGATGAATTGAAAAGACGTATTCCAGATGCCGACATTCTGTTTGTGGGCGCCAAAGACCGTATGGAGATGCAAAAGGTACCACAGGCGGGTTATCCTATTGAAGGGCTTTGGATTTCGGGCATTCAGCGTAAAATTACCTTGCAGAACTTGCTATTTCCCTTGAAATTCATCAGTAGCTTGCTGAAATCTCGGAGCATTATCAAGCGTTTTAAACCCGATGCCGTAATAGGTAAAGCTGTGCTGCGACCATAGGTTAGCATAGCCCGAAGTATCGCCTTTGAACCACTTGTCAAGGGCGGAGCGTTCTAAGCCGATGAGGTGATCGGCTAACTGTCTCTGCTCAGGCGTATAAGCCTTTTCATAATTTGCAATTGCTGCCATTTTAAAATTCTTTTTTAAGATTATTAGACCGCAAAGATACGAATTATTTTAGAAATGAGCAATTTTTTTTGGAGAAATTAGTGGCAGGGTAGGTTCAACTATCAAGTGCAGAGGTGCATTTCTGCCGTATGGCAGTTTTCAGTCTCTCAAAATACAACGTATGTTTATCAAAAACCCAAGATACTCTATATCTTATATATCAATCGTGCGGGCAAAATCATTGGGCGAGAGCGAAAACCTTACTTTATATCAACCAATGACGTAATAGGAGAGTGAAAAATAGTAGAATTATGGATTATAACAACACAAAAGAATACACCCGCAAATGGAAATGGGAAGGAATATAAGAAACCCACATACGCCATTCACAATTAAGAGAAATCAGAAGTTAGTAGCCAGAAATTAGAAGCCAGCCCTTGCAGTACTACCCGCAACGGCTGACTTCGCTTTTCTAATTTCTACTTTCTAATTCCTAACGCCTATTTGCTGAGTGCCTCTTTAATAGCTTCCTCCACTACCGTTGCCGATTGGGGGTTCTGCCCTGTGATAACACGCTGGTCGCTTACTACGTGCGTTTGCCACAACGGCGATGACTCATAAAGTGCCCCGCGCTCCTTTAGCGTGTTCTCAAGTGAGAAAGGCACCACCTTAGTCAGCTGTATGGCTTCTTCTTCAGCATTGCTAAAACCATTGACCCGCTTTCCTTTGATGAGGTAACTACCGTTTTTAAGTTTGATATTCACCAAACCCGCAGGACCGTGGCATACAGCGGCTACCACACCCCCGCGCTCATAAATGCTGGCAGCTATCTTCGCAAGGGCTTTGTCATTAGGGAAGTCCCACATTGCGCCGTGTCCGCCTGCATAGTAGATAGCCTTATAATCAGCTGCTTTCACTTACGAAGGTTTAAGTGAGCGGTTGAGCTTTGCCTTACCCTCAGGGCTATCCCAAAACTGCTTATTTGTAGGATCATCGAGCTTTACCCCATCAACAGGTGGCGTACCGCCCTTAGGACTTACAAAGTCTACCGTATAACCCTCCTCGGTGAGCACCGCCCACGGATGCGCCACCTCGCTGAGGTAAACCTGTGGACTTCCCCGTATTGCCCAACTTGCTGTGGCTTGTTACTACAAATAGCACTTTTTTAGTGAGATGGTTTCTCTGTTGTGCTGAAGCATTTACACCTACCATAAGGCTGAAAATAAGCGGTACGACCGCAGCGAATACATTTCTTTTCATACGTGATTATTTATTAAGTTCGTTCGCAAAGATACAGCTTTTTTAGAAATGAGAAATGGAGAAGTTAGAAAAGAAAAGACAGCTCCTTGCAGGATATACCTACAAAAGGCTGGCTTTTAAACTCGGTGTGCACGTTGCACTCGTCCTACCCCCCCTACATTCCATAGCGAAACCCTATAGCAAAGTGCATAGCAGCATTAAAACGGTATTCATTATCACCACCGAACATATTCTTCAAAGAGAGCTTGCGGTCAGTGGTTTTAGGCGAACGCACGCTGGTAAGCCCTACACTGCCAAAAACAGACGCATTCTTACTCAGGTAATACACAGGCGAAAGACTGTGGTTCATCTCCATCATACCGAAGAGTTTCCAATCATCATTGTGCTTGATGATAGCCGTAGAGCCGTCCATCTCAAGGGCGTTTAGTTCAAGTTTAAAGTGCTCACCAAAGCGGCGTGCAGCCGTAATCTTAGCCGTGTTGGTAAGCTCCGTAGTGAGTTCATACTTCCCCTCAAGGCTGTATTTTAGGTAGAACATCGGCATAAGCATCGGCAGACCAAAAGCATTGCTCACACCGCCCCCTGCCCCTATAAGCAGATTAGGTTTCCATTGGTAAGCAAAGATAGCACCCCCATTGCCCAATACCTGTTGCCAAGTAGTATGTTGCGTATCAGAGTAGAACCCCGCACCAAGAGAGCACATCAGTAACCACCGATCTGAGATAGGGCGCAAGTGCATCACATTCAGTCCTGCCCCAAAGAGCTTTGAAGGCATAAGTTTTACCGCCTCGCCCTTGTTGCTCAGCGTAGCATAAGACGCCGAAAAGCCCACCATCCAAGCAGTAGGCTGCCCCGCCTCATTTTGCTCAAAGGAAATTGGCAACATCCCCTGCACTGAGTATTTGAGCATATCACCCGACCCCAATTCTATAGGTTTTTGATCATCAGGCACTTTGTGGTCTTTAAGTTTGGTGTTAGTAGTAAGGTCTGTCCTCACGATGATTTGCGCTGCGGCAAACAAAGGCATAAAAGCCATTAACAAAAGTATCTTTTTCATTGCTTAAATGGTTAAAATTATTATATCCTCAGCCAACTCGTTTTCCTTGCAATAAGCACACAAATAAACAGCACTAACGCCGTTTCCACGAGCAACAGCAGAGGCGTATCCACAGGGAGGTATACAGCCGTGAGCAGTGCCAGCGGAGTGATGAGCACCCACTGCCAGAGGTATATCTGGTTGATGTTCTTGCTGCAAAAAGTCGCTGTTTCGGTGAGGGCATTGTCGCGCATCGTGCCCACTGCAAAGTAGTACAGCGCGAGCAACAAGAGGATAACCCCCAAGCTCCAAAGCACCTACAAGAGGTTCATATTGTAGTAATTCTCATCAAAGAAGTCCTGTACGGAGCGGTCAGTATAGAGGGCTATTGCTGTGCTGAGGGCAAAGAGCACAGCTCCCACTGCTGCGGTATAGCCATAAAACCGCTGCTTATCAGTTGCCTCCTTCAAGTATTTGCCAAAGTATATCCCCGCCATTGGGAAGGGCAGCCACTGAAAGAGCGGAAAGGCAGTCTCCTCATTCTGATACCAAAAGTCGCCAATGAGATAGCTGTACCACCCCTCGCCAAAGCGCGACAAGTAAGGAGCCAATACCAGCAAGCCCAGCACCACAACGCCAGTCGCCTTATCCGACAAGCCTAATCGCTTCATCAGCGCAAAGAAGAGAAACGCCAAACCCGCAAACTGCAAGATGTCCACGATGAGCAGCGAGGTGATAAAGTCGCCAAGGAGCTCCCCCGCATCGCTTGTGCCGATAAAATACCCCAACACCTCGACTATAGCACGATAGAGATTCAGCCCATAGCCGATGATGAGCAGCTTCACCCCGCGCCGTGCCAACAGCGCAGGGGCACTGTGCCGCGTATAGACCATACCGACCCCCATACAAAACATAAAGACCGCCGCCGCTGGTTGCGACCCCAAGAACTCCACCACCGTCCCAAAGATGGGGTACGCCTCACTATGCCCAATAGGCGAGGTCTCAAAGCAGTGCACCAGCACCATAAAAACGATAGCCAATGCCTTGGCAAAATCCAATTCAAAAGCACGTCCCGAGGCGTTTACTGTTGTTGCATTCATACGATTATTATTTAAGTTTTCAGGGGGCAAAAATACAGCTTTTTAAGAAATGAGAAAGGGAGAAATTAGAATTGCATAACTCTCCCCCGCCTCCTAACTGCCGTTCAGTACGGACACATCTCGAACCCTTCTCGAACACATCCCGAACACACAACATAGTTCAGTATTACCACAGTATTACGATAGTATTAGGTTAGTATTAGGTTTAGCGAATAACCACCGAACAATCAACGGATTACAAAGCCACCCAAAAACCACCATTTTACACACTTTTTTAGGAATTAGAAGAGAGAAATTAGAAAATTAGAAGTCAATAACCAGAAACAAGAAGCCAGCCGTCAGTAGGGGTATGCCTTACTGACGGCTGGCTTTATTCGGTGTGCACGTTGCACTCGTCCTACAACCGGTGTGCACGTTGCACCTCTTTACTCATTAAAGAAGGCACCTCCCCCCAGCGTCTCTTAAATGCCTTTGAGAAGTGCGACACATACGTATACCCACACTGCCACGCCACTTCGCTCACGTTCATATCCGCCTCTGCGAGCAAGCGGCGTGCCAGCTGCATCTTGTGCTCAAAGAGATAGCCGTAGACCGTAGTGCCATACGCCTCCTTAAAACTGTAACACAGCTTCTTCTCATTCGTGCCCACCGCACGTGCTAGCTCCGCGATAGAAGGCGTATGCAACAAATCCTCAGTAATAAGCCTACACACCTCTTCTAAACGCTCACGCTCCGCCGCCGACTTAAAGTGCTGAGGAGCGGCACACTCCACATCGCCAAAGAGCAGCAACAGCAACTCCGTCAGTTTCACCTCCGCATACACCTGCCCAGCAGCCCCCATCAGCGGCGACTGCTCCATCTGGTGCATCAGTTGCTGTATCGCAGCTCCCTTATGCTGATACGCAGCCGCATTGTGCGCAAAAGGCTCGCCGCGCTCATAGCGCAAAAAGTGCGACATAAACACTTGCGGGTATCGCTCGGCAATACGCCTAAAACCCTCCTCAGAGAGTGCCACTGTCTCAATCTGCGTAGGCGCACCTCCAGCAAAGGCGAGACGCCCGCCATAGCCCTCCTTGCAGAACGCCACATTGCAAGTCCCCTCACTGATATGTCCTTCATTACCCTGACTATCCCGCGCCATAAAACCCTTAGGGCAGTGGCTTGCTAAGTAGATACGCAGCGAAGACACGTCCATATGCGAAGTAATGGCGGTGTCCTCAGTAAAGCACGTCTGCCATTTGTAGAGGTAATAAGCCCCCGTAGGCACCACCTCGAAACGCATCGCCTGCGTACGAGCCTCCAGCTCCTTAAGTAGACCCTGCATCTGCTCCTCACTACTGACCCGCTGCTGCATACCCTCAATCAGCAACTCCTGTATATCTTCATCGTTGATATTTCGCATACATTTTCTATTTTAATAGGTTTGAGCTCTGGGCTCTGGGGTATGAGGGAGGCTCACACCTTACACCCCACACCCCACACCTCAAATCTAATCAGGTATAAAAATAAGCCAATGAGGTATAACACATACTTCATTAATCGCCCTACTTTTGCACTCTGATAGCATAATTTAGAACAAAAGTAAATAAACCATCTGAACTGACAAAATATTTTCACAAGATTATGAGAATAGCATTCCACAATATAAAGAAAATCAGGAAAATAGAAAATGAGAAAAGTAATGCGGTATGCACTTCCCCCCTTGAGGGGGGGCAGGGGGTGTTTATATGTGTAGACAACCATTATAACACCCAAATGTGCAATAAACAGCTCTGCACATTACTCTTTACTCTCTTCTCTCTACTCTCTTTTTCTCAGTCTCTCAGCGGCACTATCACCGACCGCGCCACCCACACCCCGCTCATCGGGGCAGATGTCTATATCCAAGAACTCCAAAAAGGTACTTCCACCGATAATAAGGGGTTTTACACGCTTAAAAATATCCCAGCAGGCACTTACACCCTCCGCGTGAGTTACATCGGCTATAAATCTCAAAAACGCCCTTTACGCGTCAGTGGCGAGACCGTCCTCAACCTTGCCCTTGAGGAAGAAACCCAGTCCATTGGTGAAGTGGTGGTCTCAGCTAAAGCCAAAGCCCGTGCTATCAAAGAGCAGGCAATGCCCATCACGGTGATTGATATGGCTTCCCTGCGCGGCACTACCTCCAATGTGCAGGACATTATCGCCAAGACGGTCGGCGTTACCCTCCGCTCCACAGGTGGTGTGGGCAGTGCGGCGCGTATTTCCGTACGTGGACTCGAGGGCAAGCGCATCGGCTTCTTTATAGACGACTTCCCTATGGGCGAGCAATCCGATTATGTGGACATCAACGACATACCCGTGGATATGATCGACCGCATTGAGATTTACAAGGGCGTTGTGCCTGCGCGCTTTGGCGGCTCAGCAATGGGTGGAGCGGTGAATATCGTCCTGCGCGAATACCCCAGCCGCTATGCCGACCTGAGCTATACCCTCGAGCGTTTTAATACCCACAAGGCACAAGCGGTCTTCAAGCGCAGCGACCCAAAGCGCGGTCTCCTCTTGGGCATTGGGGGCGTATATGCCTCATCAGACAACGACTATGAGATGGAAATCCCTAACCACCAAGGACTTAAAGTGCGCCGCAACCACGATGCCTATCGCAAGTATATGGTCGGCGGTAGCTTTAAGGCGAAGAAGTGGTATTTTAACGAAATAGAAGTAGAGCCCATCTACGTGCGTACCTACAAAGAAGTGCAGGGCATTGAGCACGACGTGCGCGAGGCACATTCTTACCTTGATATGCTGGGCGTGGTTACCAAATTCGAGAAAGAAGGCTTTCTTACAGACGGACTTTCACTGACGATGTACCACAATTTTGCCTCGCTAAAAGCCAATGTGGTCGATAAGGCACAGCGCATTTACCAATGGGACGGCTCTTCTTATCCCAGTACTTCACGTTATGGCGGCGAACTCGGTTTGGGCTATGCCTCCGACTCAGACGACCGCAAGCTCACTTATGCCAATCGCATCAACCTCGAGTATATCCTCAGCGAGCAGCATTCGCTCAACCTCAACTCACAATTCAACTACGCCAAAGGTGAACCCCACAACCCGCTAAAAGAGCTGAGTATGGGCAAGCAAACCGACTTCGATTCCGATATGTACAGCTGGGTAGCAGGGCTCTCTTACGATTATCGCGACCGTACCGATCACCTGCTCAATAGCCTCTCTGCGCGCTATTACAACTACCATCTCAACACCCGCAAGGGCTTTGTCTTTGGCAGTGGTGTGAAGGACATTGACCTTCACAAGAGCGACTTTGGCTTCAGCGATGCCCTGCGCTACCGCTTTCTGCCCACACTGATGGGGAAAGTCTCCGCAGGCTATGAAGTGCGTATCCCTTCAGAGAACGAACTGCTGGGCGATGGGGTAAACACCATAGCTGCTGAGGAACTACTGCCTGAGCGCAACCTCAGTGCCAACCTTGGGGTGCTTTACGACCTTACGGGGGCGCACGCCACCAATGCCCAAATAGAGCTCAATTTCTTCTATATGCAGATAGAAGACGTGATCCGCTTTACCCAAGGCGTATTGGGTTCGCAGTACCAGAACTTTGGGCAGATGCGCACCATAGGCGTGGAGTTTGACGCCAAAGCCGACCTCTCCCCCTCGCTCTATGGCTATCTGAACACCACCTATCAAGACCTGCGCGATATTCGGCAGTATGAGCACAGCAGCACTGTGCCCAACCCCACCAAGGGCAAGCGTATGCCTAACATCCCCTATTTGCTTGCCAACGCAGGTGTGGAGTACCACCACGAAAACCTCTTCGGAGGCACAGGACAGAACACCCGCCTGATGCTTGATGCTGCCTTCATCGAGGAATATTACTACGACTTTGAGCTCACCCAACTCGACAAACGCCGTATCCCGCGCAACCTCACCCTCGATGCAGGCTTCGAGCACAGTTTTAAACACCAACACCTATTCCTCTCAGGCAAAGTGCGCAACCTCACCGACAAAAAGGTCGTAACCGAGTTCAACAGACCCCTACCAGGACTCAGTTGGGCAGTAAAGCTGCGGGTAATATTTTAGGCTTCGCCAGAAATTAGAGGTCAGGGCTTCGCCAGAGATCAGAGGTCAGAAAGAAAGAACGGAAAAAATACGGACACGCAACGAAGTTAGGCTGTCTGACTTCGTTATGTGTCCGTACCGAAACCGTCTAATCTCTGATTTCTGACCCCTGAAATTAAGTAATTAACCAGATCAGTATTTGCGGTATATATCAGGTATGCGTCTGATCCCTGACCTCTGACCACTGATCACTAATCACAATAGATATGTTCAACAAATTCATTTTATCCGTATGTAGCCTTGCGCTACTCGTAGGCTGTAAGAAAGACGACAACAACAGCCCAGATCCTAATAAAGGCGAGACACTCACAGGAAGTTTCTTTCTTGAAACCTCAGTGAAGAATGGCGACCAACACCGCAGTGGTGCCAGCTACCTGCAACTTATCACCAACCCCTCAGGAGTTATAGACAACAAGAAGGCAGAGCAAGTAGGGCTCTCCTCAGGGCGTTGCGCTTATGGCAATGAGGTGTACGTGTTTGATGTAGCCCCCAGCCCCGATTCCAAGAGTGCGGTAAGCAAGTACCTCTACAACCCCGCTACCAATACCTTTGCTAAGAGCGGGGAGCTTAAAGTGCCTCAAACAATGGCTTTTAACCTCGTAAAGGCAAGCGATACCAAGGCGTATATGCCACTCTATACTACGGGTACTGTGTGGATTATCAATCCGCAGACGATGCAAAAGACAGGCGAGATTGATATAAGCAGCTATGCCCACCAAGGCAATACCCCTAAACCAGGGTATGGCATCGTGCGCGATGGCTATTTCTACCTGCCACTCAACCAAATAACCGACCAGTGGATGCCTTACGACGATTACCAGCAAAGCGATGTGCTCGTTATCAATACCACAACCGACAAGGTAGAGAGCCTTATCGCTGAGAAAACCACAGGGCTTGCCTTCCCAAGTCTGCAAATGGAAGAAGGAATGGTGTTCCAGAACGAAAGCCACGACATCTACATCGCTTGTGCGGGCTATTTTGGTTACAACCCCGCAAACACCAAATGCGGCTTTATCTGTATCCCGAGTGGCAGCAAGGACTTCAACACGGCGCGCAGCTGGGATATATCCACCACCGCCATTGAAGGCTTGGGCTACAAACCGACTTCTATCTACAACTGCTGGTACATTGGTGGGGGCAAAGCCTTAGCGTATGTGGCTGTCGGTGAACTCATCGACCCTAAGAATCTAATGACCTCTAAGAACGCCGTAGCTGTGCTCGTCGACCTCAACGCTAAGAGCATCAAGAAGATTGAGGGTATAGAGCCCAGCAGTCAGGAAGCTATCAGCCTGCGCCCTGCAGATCGCTATTACCTCATCGGCAACTCCTCCGCAAGTAAGCGAGGTTTCTACCGCTACGACCCCTCTACAGGCAAAGCCACCTTTGCCTTTGCTACTGAAGGCTTACCCAACTTTATTCATCAATTTAAGAAGTAAGAGCCAGAAGTTAGTAATCAGAAACAAGAAGCCAGCCGTTTGTGGGAATATCCCACAAACGGCTGGCTTTTTAATTCGGTGTGCACGTTGTACTCGTCCTACGACCTAACCTCTGAGGCAGTAACACCCCATCGCCTCTTAAAAGCTGTGGAGAAATGTGAAAGGTGCTAATAGCCGCATTGCCACGCCACTTCGCTGATGGTGAGTCCACCTGCTACCAGCAGCTGTTGTGCTCGTTGCATCTTATACTCAAAGAGATAGCCGTAAACAGTGTTGCCGTATACTTCTTTAAAGCCATAGCATAACTTCTTTTCATTGAGTCCTACGGCACGCGCCAGCTCCGTAATGGAAGGTGTATGCAGCAGGTCGGCAGTGATGAGCTGTGCCGCTTGAGCAATGCGCTCGCGGTCGGCGGGGGTTTTGCAGTATTGCTGTGGGTGAGTTATGGCATTATCGCGTTGAGTGAAGAGCAACAGCAAGAGTTCTATCACCTTGAGCTCGGCATAAGGCTGTGAAGCATTGCCCAAAGCCTCTGCCCTACTGAGCTGCCCAAGCACCTCGCGTACGGCAGCATTAGCACAAAGGTGCTGCGCAGGCGACAGCAAAAACTGCTCGCCGCACTCATATCGCTTGTAGTCTGCCATAAAGACACTAGGATACCGCCCGGCTATCTGCTTAAAATCATCGGCGGCAATAGCCAACGTGGTGATGACCGTGGAGTCTTCTGCTGCAAAATACTGTCGCCCTATGTGCTCCTCTCCACAAAAAAGCACATTACACATCCCTTGTTGCATCACCGTGTGGTAGTCCTTCCCTAAGTCTATTTGAAAACCTTTTGAGGTGCTATCGCTCAGATAAAAGCGCACCGAGGGCACGCGCATCACCTCTTCGATGCACAAATCTCTTTCGAACTCAGAATGCCACTGGTAAAGATGGTATCCCCCTACGGGTGATGCCGCTACGGAGAACTGACCCGAAAGCACTTCCAACCCAGTGTATACCGACGCTATAGCCTCCTCACTCTCAAAGGATTGTATAGCGAGCAACTCGCTCATATCTACGTCATTAATCCTTGTCATAATCACTTTGCTAATCAGATTAAAAAAATAGCCATTCAGCTTGAAACCTGTCCGAGGCAAAGGCAGTACTTTTGCCCCGCAGTTCTGTAATTTAGAACAAAAGTAAATAAAATCTCCGAACTGACAAAATAATTAGTGAAGATTATGCCAACACCATTCATTAACTTACAGAGGGATAAGAAATTAGAAATGAGAAGTCAGGAGTCAGAAATAAGTACCTCTCTCTGCACATTACTATTTACTCTCTTCTCTTTACTCTCTATCTCCTGCTTTGCTCAATCTCTCAGCGGGCTTATCACCGACCGCACCACCCACACCCCGCTCTCAGGGGCTGACGTTTATATAGAAGAACTCCAAAAAGGTACCTCTGCCGATAATAAGGGCTTTTTTAGCTTTAAAAATATTTCAAGGGGGCAATATACCTTACACGTCTCTTTCGTGGGTTATACCTCTCAAAAACGCCTTTTTGCAGTGCGTGGTAATACAGTTCTCAATATTGCTTTAGAGGAATCAGCTGAAAACATCGGTGAGGTGGTGGTATCGGCAAAGAGCAAAGCCCGCGCGATGAAGGAGCAAGCTATGCCGGTAACAGTGCTGGATATGGCTTCGCTGCGTGGCACGGCTTCCAATGTGCAGGATATCCTTACCAAGACGGTAGGGGTTACCCTCCGCTCCACAGGCGGTGTGGGTAGTGCCTCACGTATCTCGGTGCGAGGCTTAGAGGGCAGGCGCATCGGTTTCTTTGTAGATGACTTCCCGCTTGGCGACCAAACCGATTATGTGGATATCAACGATATTCCCGTGGATATGATCAACCGCATTGAGATCTACAAAGGAGTGGTGCCTGCTCGCCTCGGGGGTAGTGCGCTGGGTGGAGCGGTGAATATCGTTATCCGTGAGTATCCCGACCGCTATGCTGATTAGAGCTACGGATTAGAGTCCTTTAATACCCACAAGGCGCAGGGAGTATTCAAGTGTAACCTCAAAGCGCGGGGACTCACTTTCGGGCTCGGAGCGAGCTACACCCACGCCGACAACGACTATGAGATGACCCTCCCCAATCGCAAGGGTGCAAAGGTGCGCCGCACTCACGATGGCTTTGAGAAGTACATCATCGGGGGGAGCCTTAAGGCAAAGAAGTGGTATTTTAACGCTATAGAACTCGAACCGATATACGTGCGTACCTACAAAGAAATACAAGGCATTGAGCACGATGTGCGCGAGGCACATAGCCGCACAGAGGTGTATGGAGTGGTGCTCAAACTCAAAAAGCACGACTTCCTCACTGCGGGGCTATCGCTTGACAGCTACAGCAACCTCTCTGCCTTGCGCTTATCCTTAGTGGATAAAGCCCTACGCCGCTATGAGTGGGACGGCTCTTCCTACTTATCGCCCTCGCGCTATGGCGGCGAACTCGGCTTGGATTACCCCACCGACTCTGACGACCGCAAGACGCTTTTTGCGAATCGCACTAACCTCGAGTACCTGCTTAGTGAGCAATATTCGCTGAGTCTTAACACCCTTTTTACCCTCGCCAATGGCTACCCCCACGACGCACTGCGCGAGCAAGCCCTCGGCAGGCAAACCGCTTTCCCATCACGAATGCGCAGCCTTGTGGCAGGCCTCTCTTACGACTATCGCTCCCCAAAAGATAAATTCTTAAACTCCTTCACGTTGCGCTACTATCGCTACACAATGCACACCGAGAAAGCTCACCCCCACACGGGTATACGCCGCTATATCGACCTCGACAAAAGCGAGATAGGACTCAGCAATGCGCTGCGCTATCGCTTCACTCCTACGCTGATGGGCAAGCTCTCGGCAGGTTATGATGTGCGTATCCCCTCTGAGAGCGAACTCCTTGGCGATGGGGTCAGCATCACCCCCTCAGAAGCACTCACCCCTGAGCGCAATACCTCTGCGAATGTAGGGCTGCTGTACGACCTCACAGCCAAACATCCTACCAATGCCCAGATAGAGCTAAATTTCTTTTACAATCACTTAGAGGATATGATTCGCTACACAGAAGGCTTACTCGGCGCACAGTACGTCAATTTTGGGCAGATGCGCACCATAGGCGTGGAGTTTGAAGCCAAAGCGGACGTATCCCCCTCACTGTACGTCTATGGCAATACTACCTATCAAGACTTGCGCGATAAGCGCGAAACAGAGCCGCTGAGCCACATGGCCAATCCTACCTACAATAAGCGTATGCCCAATATCCCTTATCTGCTTGCCAATGCAGGGGTGGAGTATCACCGTGAAAACCTCTTTGGCGGACGCGGAAAGAACACGCGCCTAATGCTTGACCTCGCTTTTGTGGAAGAATACTACTACGATTTTGAGCTCACCCGTTTACAGAAACGCCGTATCCCCCGCCATACCACTCTCGATGTAGGTTTTGAGCACAGCCTTCGCGATCGGCACCTATTCCTCTCGGGCAAAGTGCGCAACCTCACCAACGCCGAAACCTACACCGAACTCAATCGCCCCCTACCTGGTATCAACTGGGCAGTGAAACTGCGAGTTATATTTTAATGACAGAGGTCAGAAAGAACGGACAAAATACGAACACACAACGAACTCGAGCGTCTGACTTCGTTATGTGTCCGTACCGAACCCGTTTAATCTCCGATTTCTGACTATATAAAACAACCCCGGAGAATATAACTTACTTTGGACTCTCCCCCTTTGAAGGGGGCGGGGGGTTGTAATATATGGCTTGTAAAAATAACCAAGTAATTAACCAGAGTTAGCTTTAGAAAACTTCTATTTTCTAATTCCTAACTCCTAATTTCTAAATAGATATGTTCAACAAATTCATTTTACCACTGTGTAGCTTGGTGCTACTTGCGGGCTGTAAGAAAGATGATGACAACAGCCCTGATGAGAACCCCAAAGGAGGTAATATCCTTTTGCAAACCAATGTCGATAGCCCTGATGGCACTACAGGGGTGTCGTACTTGCAACTCCTCAAATCGCTTGAGGGCAGTATCGACAACAGCAACGCACAACAGATCCCCATTGCGGAAAGTGCGAACTTCTACGGCAATACGATGTATAGCTTCGATGCAGGGCACGGCGATTCTAAGGATGTGATTACCGCCTATCAGTACGACCCCACCACAGCTACACTTCGCAAGGGAGCAAGCCTGAAACTACCTACTCAGTCGATGAGCTTTAGCCTCATCAAAGTAAGCGACAGCAAGGCGTATGTACCCCATTACGGCATTGGTGAGGTAACGATTGTCAATCCGCAAACGATGCAAAAGACAGGTAGTATTGACCTAAAACCATACTCCCATAGCGATAACAACCCCGAGGCGAGCTATGGCATCGTCAGGGGCAATTATTTTTATCTGCCATTGCATCAGGTAGTGAAGCAATATCAGCCTTACGATGATTATTTGCAGGTAGATGTGGCAGTTATTGATACGCGTACCGATAAGGTCGTAAAGGTACTCTCAGAGAAGAGCAGCGGTCTGTTGATGGCTACGCGCCCTACTAATGAGGGAATGATATTCACCGATGAGCAGGGGGATATACACATCGCTTGTACGGGCTATTTTGGGCTAAATCCTGCCCATAAGCAGAACGGTTTTGTGTGCATACCAGCTGTTGATACCATTTCCGATACCACCTTTGACACGGCGCGCACGTGGGACATCTCACAGACTACCATAGCAGGGACAGCGTATAAACCAGCGTCTATCTACAACTGCCAGTACATCGGCAACGGGAAGGTAGTGGCGTATGTAGCCCTTGCTGAATTGGTAGATGCGCAGAACCCCTTTGCCTCTAAGAATGCGTTGGCAGTGCTTATGGATTTAAAGGCTAAGACTATTACCCCCATCGCTGGCGTGCCTTACTCCGTGCCTTTTGCTACGGGGATTTTCCACTACGGCAACAAGGTAGCCCTTGCGAGCCTCAGCACCGAGCGGGTGGGCTTTTACCTTTACGACCCCGCCACAGGCAAAGCCAACTTTGCGCTGAGCACTGTGGGCGTGCCTACGGTATTGCATCAGTTTTAGGTCGTAGGACGAGTGCAATGTGCACACCGAATAAAGCCAGCCGCCAGTAAGATATACCCTACTGACGGCTGGCTTCTACTTTTCTATTTTCTCTCCTTACAAGGAGTTTACTAACTGCTTTAATTCAGCGTCCTTAGCAGGGTCTTTGATACAGCCCTTTTCGGTGTCGAAGGTATCGCCGAAAGAAGGCAATGAAAAACTCCCTACTACGGTGGCTCCACGGAAAGGGAACTCGTTTACAGCGATGTTGAGCACGCTTTGTGCCCCACGCGGACCAGGAGAGGTGGCTAAGAGCAACACACGGCGATCACCCCACGCCTTGCGATTAGGCACACGCGAAAGCCAGTCCATAGTGTTTTTGAAGGCTGTGCTGAAGTTGCCATTGTGCTCTGCCAGCGAAATCACCAAGAGGTCGGCAGCGTCAATCTTTGCTGCCAAAGACTTGATTACTTGTGGGATACCCTCGCGCTCTTCGCGCTGGTATTGGTAGAGCGGTGCCTCATAATCGTTGAGGTCTAATACTTCGGCGTTCGTTCGAGATGTGTTCGAGAGCGTTCCGATCAGAGGGTAGCACGTAATTTTGTGAACTGAGTACTAACCTCTGGTGTAGCCTTGATTACTCAAAAACATCCATTATCTGTTGTTCATTATAAATTATTTTGTACTTTTGCCGCCTGAATTTTAAAAAAGTATATTTTATGAAAAGAATTTTAATTGTAATGGTAGCCTTTTTAGGGCTAATGTCTTGCAGCAAAGACAGCGACAGTAACAGTAATAGTGGAAGTAATGGAGGAGCTCATACGGTTAAGATACAAGCCTCAGGCGATGTAGTGTTAAAAAGCCTGACATTCTCGTTTACGGATGGCACAACAGCTAACATAGAGGTTGATGAGCTTGTTGGCAATGGCTATACAAAAACAATGGATAAAGCATTCGACTTTGTGCAAGTAGGCGCTGTATCAAAAAGTAATGATAAGAACGCAACCCTTACCCTGCAAGTATTAGAAGGCGATAAGGTGCTTAAAGAAGTGAGTGCCTCAGGAGCTGTCCTTGCCCCTAATATACATTTAATCAATACTGATAGCAATGCAGTAGGTAAAAGTGCTCATACGGTTAGGATATACGCCTCAAACAATGTTGAATTAAAAACTCTGACTTTCTCATTTACTGATAATACAACAACCAACATACAGGTTGACCAACTTGTTGGAAATGGCTATACAAGGACAATGGATAAAGCCTTTGATTTTGTTCAAGTAGGTGCTGTATCGAGAAATCAGGATAAGAACGCTACCCTTACCCTACAAGTATTAGAAGGCGATAAGGTGCTTAAGGAAGTTACTGCCTCAGGAGCTTTCCTTGCGCCTAATATAAAGTTATAAACGTTTTATCATCATAAAAGAAACAGCCTGAGCGTGTGCTCAGGCTGTTTTTTGCTATGCACTATGCACTAAAGGCAGTTTCTCCGCATTCTTATAGGCAATCCGCTCTTTATCTTCTTTGCTCAGTGGCGACTTCTCTAAGAACGCCTTACCGTCAGTGGGCTGCAAGAAGGGGTAGTCGCAGGCAAAGAGGATACGGCCAGCTCCTAATTCGTTGGCGCAATACACCAACTGGTGTTCATTGAAAAAGCCACTGGGGCATACGTAGATATTCTGCTTGAAATACGCACTAATAGGCTGATTGAGGCTCAGCGTCTTGCTCTGCTGGTCGTCCAAGCGGTTGAGGTAGAATGGCAAGAGTTCGCCCCAATGCCCTGAGATGATTTTAAGTGTAGGCAGCTTGTCAAACAGTCCTGAGAGGATAAGCCGCAAGAGGGCTATACCGCTGTCGGCGTGCCAACCGTAGCCTGCCGTAGCAAACATCGTCCCAGCCACATCGCTCCACGCATCGCTCTTAAAGTAGTAATCTACCACCACCTTATTGCTGATAATGGCAGGGTGCATAAAGAGTGGCACACCCAAGTCGGCGTCTTTCTCAAAGACGGGCATAAACTGCGGCGCATCAAAGAAAGTGCCATTCATCGAGCCTGAAATCATCGCACCCTTAAAGCCCAACTGCCTAACCGCACGCTCCAATTCGGCGGCTGCCTTATCGGGGGCAGACATAGGCAAGAGGGCAAAGCCTGCAAAGCGCGTAGGGTGCTCGGCAATGAGCTTCGAGAGGCGGTCGTTAGCCTCAGCGCATAATTCTGCTGCCAGCACCGTATCGGGCAGGTTCTGTGGCGACATTGGTCCGTAAGAGAGCACCTGCACGCTGATGCCCGCCGCGTCCATATACGCCAAGCGGCGCGCGCCTATCTCGCTAATAGCATCATCGGGGAGGACTATTTGCATCAACTTGCGTTGCGTATCACTGACAGGAGAAACACCTCCATTTAGCCCAGTAAGGTACTTTATTACGCGTGCAGATAGGTCGGGCAAGGTAAAGTGCTCTTCGAGGGCTATAAGCCGCTTTAAAGGGTGTTTTTTGGTCTTCGCTTCCATTGCGATAGGGTAGCCCCATACCCGCCGTTGCTAAGGCTGAGGCTGCAATAAAATTACGTCTGTTCATTTGTTTAGTTGTTAGGGATTAGTGATTAAGGATTAGTGATATTGCAACCCATCAGCCCTACAAAGGCGCACATCACGATTAAAAGTTTCTTCATAATAATGACCTATTTAAATTTACAATTATGTTTTTATGTTTATGGGGGCAAAGTGACGAAAAATAATGCAGTTTACCAAATTATTTTGGAGAAAAATTAAAAATAATACTTTATACATTGTCTTTAGTTTAGAGGATCATCTGCATAGGCAGTTTTAGGGTACAAAGATACAAATTAATGCGTAATGAGCAATGAGTAGCGCGTATTTTTTTGGTGGTGTGGAATATTCTTTGTACTTTTGCACTTAGGTTTTAGGCATTAGGCTTGAGGCTTCAGGGGTGCGAACTGGCTACTTGCTGCTCGCTTCTGATTACTGATTTTTCTTCTTTTGTAACCTATTGAAAAATAGGGTTTTATTCAATTAGCATCCGCTTATCTTCTTACTATCCTCCTACTATCTTCTTACTATCCTCCCACTATCCTTTTACTTTTGTTCGATCTGTGTCCGTTCTGTGTCCGTACTGCATCCGTAGTGAACCCCACTTGAACAGCAGATAAGCTGCGAGATTAGTGCATATAGCTCTTTTCTAATTTCCGACTTCTCCTTTCTAATTTCTCTTTTTCTAATTTCTCATTTCTAAAAAAGTACTATCTTTGCAGAAACATTTAACAATAAAGCGTATGAATTTTTTAGAATTAGCACAGAGCCGATATACCACTAAGGCGTATCGCTCACAGTTCGTAAGTGAGGATAAGATACAGAGCCTCAAGGAGATACTTCGTCTTACCCCCTCATCGATCAACTCGCAACCTTGGCAGTTTGTCTTCATTGACGACAAGGCTACTAAGGAGCAGTTTGCGCGCATCTCGTACATCAATGAGCAACGCATAAATGAAGCGAGCCACTTAGTGGTATTCCTCGCCCACAATAACGACAGTGCCTTCGAGGCGCACCTCCACAAAACCTCTGAGATGGGTTATGGCTTCTACGAGAAGATACAAAAGCCCCGAGGAGCTGCCTTCGTACAGGAGTGGATCGACCGACAGGTGTACATCGCCCTTGGGTTTTTCCTCAGTGCGTGTGCCGCGATGGGTATTGATAGCACCCCTATGGAGGGTATCCTCATTGAGGAGTACGACCGCCTACTGAAAGTCGATGGTTACAAAACCCTCTTTGCTGTGGCAATCGGCTACCGCAGTGACGACGACCGTAACCAGCCATCACAACGACCTAAAACGCGCTTGCCTCTCACCGATGTGGTAAAGGAGTTTAAGTTATAGTTTTTTAGGGAGTAGCTTTTAGAAAATACGCCTCTTACAATCTAAGTGTGTAAGAGGCATATTTTTATACTTTACTTATTGATTTACAGAATTTTAAGTATATTCCTGACACGTGAAACACAGGGTGTAAGTAGCTTAAAATTAATCATTGCTCATTACACATTATTTACTATCTTTGCAGCAGTATTAATCAGGTTAGAGGTCAGTAATCAGAGGTCAGAAGTAAGCCCAAAATTGCCAGATATACTCGCCAATGAGCACTCGTGGACTTTGGCTTGCACTAACCCCTGATCACTAACCCCTAAAATAATAATTTACAATGAAAAAAATTATCTTTTTATTCAGTGCAGCAGCCTTGATGGCGTGCGGCAACAACACACCCAAGACTCCTGAGGAAGCCAGCGACGAGGCTCAGGCAATGACCGAAGAACCGCTAATGGGCGGTGATGAAGACGAGCACGGCTGTAAACCTTCCACAGGTGAAAGCTGGAGTGAACTCCAACAGCGCTGCCTCCGCGTATTCGATAAGGGTGAACGCCTCAACCCTATAGAGGACAATGGCACCGTCATCAGTGCTTTTGCGCTCTTCAACACCGACAAGAGCAAGGTGGAAATCTTTACCTCAATGAAGGAAAACACTATCCTCGACAAGAAAGGCGATAACCTTTACGAGGGCGGTAACTTCAAGTACGACAGTGCCGAAGGCGTTCTTTACATTGACGGCAAAGAAGCCTTTAAGAAGGAAGCAAGTAGCAAGTAGTAAGATGCTATGAGCACAACAAATTAAAGCAGTGAGTAGTGAGGGTAGTCTCGTTACTCGCTGCTTTTCTTTTTTTCTAACTTCTAAATTTCTAAACAGATGCAATTAAAAGACCATTTTGGGTATAACTTAGTCGATTTATTATCGGATAAAATCAATGCGGTAGATGCTACTTTTTCTCGTAATAACTTTAAAAAAGCCCTCTCAGCTCAATTCTTAGACTATGCCCTGACAGGTAGAGTGGCTTGTATCACCGATGCACTATATACAGTATTTGGCAACTATGAGCACGGCATTGGCGTCCTGTTGCAAATATTAGGAGACGAAAACCCCAAAGAGACGGGTATGTTTACTGACTACTATTGGGTAATGCCCATAGCCAAATATGTAGAAGTATATGGCTTAGACAACTTTCAGCTATCGATGCAAGCCTTAGAGGCGATCACCAAACGCAATACCGCAGAGTATGCCGTACGCCCTTTCATCACTCGTTATACTGATAAAATGCTGCCACAGATGACCCACTGGGCACAATCCGATAACTTCCATTTGCGGCGTCTCTCCTCTGAGGGATTGCGCCCTAAACTTCCTTGGGCAAAGAAGTTAGACCTCTTTACCGAAAACCCTACACCTGTATTCGCTATCTTAGAACTCCTAAAAGACGACCCTATCAAGTTTGTGATGAAATCCGTAGGCAATCACCTTGCCGACTATCTCAAACTGAACCCTTCCCCTGCCCTATTGCTCTTAGACCGCTGGGCAGCAGACCCTAACGCTACTCCGCACCGCCATTGGATCATCAAACACGCTAAACGAAAATACAAAGAATAGTGCATAACTAATAGTGCATAGTGTATAGTGCATAACTAATAATGTATAGTGCATAATGAATAACAAAAAAGTCCTGCTGCGTTGTGCAATAGGACTTTTTATATTTAACTATACTTCACTATGTACTATACGCTATGCACTATACACTGTGCACTATGCACTATACACTGTGCACTACCCTTAGCATTCCAAAGAACGGTGTAAGCTCTTTTACTTCTTTAAGCACCAATCCCGCTGCTGAGAGTTTTATTCGTAGGTCGTTTAAAGAATGAAACCAGAACTGTGGTGGGGTGTTCTCTTTCATATCCTGCCAAGTGTAGGTATAACCCTCGACAAGGTAAGGCTTGATGTGCTGCTCATAGATAGTTGCTGGGAGCGTATTGGCCAGCAAGTAGCGGTATACCTCGTTAAATCGCATAGGGTCTGCTTCAGGGTCAAAGAGTAGCAACTCATCTGCAAAAACCATCTCCCCCTCTGGTTTGAGTGTCTCGGCTATTTTGCAAAATAGTGCCGCTTGCTTCTCCTCTGGCACTTGATGCAGCACCAATGATGAAATGAGCAAATCCACTGAGTGCGGCGTTATGGGAAGGTCTTGCAACTCACCTTGCAAAAAGTGCACTTGCGGTTGTGCTGCGTAAAGTGCCTGCGCCTTCTGTAAGTTCTCCGTACTGACATCTACGCCGATGAGCTGCTTAAAGTGCCCTACAAAAGGCTGTAGCGATGCACCCCAGCCACAACCTAAATCCAAAAGACAGTCCCCTGTCTTATGGGTAGCAAACACCTGCAACGCTTCCGTTAGTTGGGGCGTACTCTCAAAAGTATCCCTCCCATCAGGACTCACCCTATGCTGCACATACATTTGCAGCGTCTCATTCCAAAGTATGCTATTATCTTTCATCACAGTTATAATTTAAAATCACTGCAAAGATAGTACTTTTTAGTGAATAGTGTATAACGTATAGTGCATAATTTCCAACTCGCTAAAATTATCCGTTATTCACTATGCACTATTCACTAAAAAATTGTACTTTTGCACTCTAAACGTTCCACGTGGAACGTTGGTAATTATACATTATGCATTATGAATTATACATCACCCAAGGGTTTTTATGTTTGTCCGCGCTTAGTGCCTTTTCGTGAGGGAGGTATTACCCTCTACCCTTTTGTGTTCGTCACTCACGAAAAGTACCTCCACGACCCCTACCTCATCAACCACGAGCGTATCCACCTCGCCCAACAGCGCGAGCTCTTGGTACTGCCCTTTTATATCTGGTACCTCCTTGCCTTGCTCATCAACTATTGTAAATACCGCAATTGGTACACCGCCTATCGTTATATCCTCTTCGAACGCGAAGCATACAACAACGACAGCAATCTCAATTACCTCAAAACCCGTAAATGGTATGCGTATTTGAGAAAGAGAAAATAAAATTTATCATTATTGATTATGACAAATATCGCAAGAAAACCAATGACAGCAGCAGAACTTACAAAGGCTAAGCGTAAATATCATCGCTCACTCACCTTAGCAATATTTGTAGGTATATGCTTTAGTTTCTTTTGTTATGCTATTCATCAAAATTTAGATAGTACCCTTATGTATATATTCTTTGTCGCTTTTATAATTTGCACAATAATGATATATATTGGCATTTTTAAACTACTCTTTAGTGAGAATAGTATAAAACAAGATCTTCTACATAAAAACAAAATATGCGTTAGCTTACATATCGAAAAAATGCAATGCGCATCAGGAATAGACAATGACTACCGACTCTTCTTTGAGCCTAATGATTATCTCCACAGTTACATTGTAGGTGTTAAAACCTACCACTCTCTTAAAGAAGGAGACATAATAGATATTGAAATTACTGAATTTGGTAAATGGATACTTTCTATTAAGCATAACGATACATCCATAGAATATAAGGGGTATATTAAATAACGTTCCACGTGAAACATTAATAATTAATAATTAATAATTAAACATTATTGCCGTGACTTACAAAGAATTTCACGATGCCGTAGCATCATTCCGCAACCAATTTCAAGAGCGCGATTTAGAAACCTATCTCCGCACTCTATACCAACTGTTGCAACCCTACAAGGAGAGTAACATTACCGCCGAACAACTCCTCACCTTGCTGGAAACCGCTTTCAGTGCTAAGGCTCCCGCCTTTAAAGAAGAATGGTTTAGCTATACCGCTCCCCCAGACTTAAACGTAATGCAGAAGAAACTTACTGCCGATACCATTCGCGATAAGGTAGACCGCAGTATCGTTACTGAACTATCGGGCTATGAGTTTGCTGAGGCAACACTACTCTTCCAAATAGCCAACCTCCATCGTATGATCGGTAAGCAATTAGAAGACGACCAGCGTTACTATGGTATCAACTCCGAGACAGGCAACCGCTGGTATAACTTCGACCCCTTTACCTATTTAGAATGCGGTGCCTGCGGACTTGCTGACAACAGCGATGACGAAGATACTTTCCTCCTTATGAGTTGGGAGACGCTTGGCTTCTTCCTCGAAATGGGAAGAATCTATGAATAGTTTCACGTGGAACATTATTTACTAACCACCAATCCCTAACCACTCATAATAAACTATGAATCAAATAATTAATCGCGTCTAAAAGCTAAAAGCTGAGACCTAAAAGCTAATGAAAATAACCGATTACAGCGTATCGCACCAGTCCTTTACCCTTGTCTATAACGAGGCTCTCGACCTCTATGAGACCACTCCCCCACCCCATAACCTCGCCGCTTATTACGAAAGCCCCGACTATATCTCACACACCGATGGCAAGCGTACCCTCTTTGAGCGTATCTATCAACTCGTGAAAAACTACCAACTCAGGCAAAAACGCCGCCTGGTTACCACCACTGTGCAGGGCAATATCCGCCTCTTAGACATCGGGGCAGGTACAGGCGACTTTGTCCGTATCTGCAATGCCCACCCCCGCATCACCGCTGAAGGTGTAGAGCCCAACGCCAAAGCACGTGCACGCGCCGCCGAGAAAGGCATCGCCCTCACCGAGAGTTATGAGCAGCTCCTCCCCCACTCCTACGACGTTATCACCCTGTGGCACGTACTCGAACACATTCCCAATCTACAAACCGAGCTCGACAAAATCACCGCCCTCCTCAAAGACGGCGGCACGCTCATCATCGCCGTGCCCAACTACCGCTCTTGGGACGCCCAACACTACGGAGCCTATTGGGCAGCCTACGACGTACCCCGACACCTGCACCACTTCTCCAAGACGAGCATCGAGCGCATCTTCACCCCACGAGTCTTCACCCTCATCGCCACCAAACCGATGCTCTTTGACGCCTTCTACGTCTCGATGCTCTCCGAACAATATCGCACAGGCAAAAAGTCCTTCCTCAAAGGAATCATCAACGGATTGCGCTCCAACGCCTACGGAATACGCAAAAAAGAGTATTCATCCCATATTTACGTACTCAAAAAAGACAAAAACTTAAAATAAGCCCCAATAACCGCATATCCTAACCGTAAACATATACGAGCTTCAGAAAAATAAAATAATGCAAAATAGCCCTATTTCTGAGAGCTGTTTTTAATAAGTAAAAACTATAAATATGATAAATTATATCAATAAAATTTATATACAATGAAAAGAATCATAACACTAAGTATCGCAGCACTTTTTACACTCACCATAAGTGCACAGGAAAAAATTGCCTTTGTAGACAACAAACGCCTCTTTGATGCGTGGCAAGAAAAAAAAGACCTCGAAGCTATACTCAAAAAACAAGCAGACGCACACCAAGCAAAACGCGACAGCATCTCACGAGCCTTTCAAGTAGAAGTCCGTAAATTCGACGAAGAGGTAAAAACACTATCAGAAAATATCCGTAGTACAAAGTACAACAAATTGATGGAAAAACAGCAAATACTACAACAATACCTGCAAAATGAAGAGTATCAGCTTACTCAAATGAGCAATAAAAAATTAGCAGAATTAACAACCAAACTCAAAGAAGCTATCAGGCAATACGGCAAAGAAAATAACTACACCTTTATACTCGGTGCCAATGAGGGTGGAAGCGTCCTCTACGGAAAAGACAACAAAGACATCACCGATGAGCTAATTCGCTACCTCAACCAGCAATACAAAAAAAATTAATTATTAAACATTAATCATTAAACATTAATTCGTATCTTTGCCCCCGAATTAATAAAATATATTTTACAATGAAGAAAAATAATAAATTGGCTGCCGTCCTACGGCTGAAAAAATTAGTTATAGCAGGCGTAGCATTACTAAGCCTTACCGCTTGTCAGGACAAGATCGTTTTTGTGAACAACACTAAGCTTCTTGACGACTATCAAGAGAAAAAAGACATCGAGGCTACCCTCAAAAAACAAGTAGATGCTTACCAAATGAAGCGCGACAGCATCTCCAAAGCCTTCCAAGCCGAAGCGCAAGCCTTTGATGCACAGTCGAAAACCTTACCACAGAACGTGGCTCAGAAAAAGTACAACGAACTGATGCAAAAGAGCCAAATATTACAACAACACTTACAACAGGAGGAAATGCGCATACAGCAAGAAAGCCAAAGCCAAATGGATAGTCTGCTGAGCAAAGTAAAGAAAACTATCAAAGAATACGGCAAAGACAAAGGCTATTCCTTTATACTCGGAGCCAATGACGGCGGTAGCGTCCTCTACGGAAAAGACAACAAAGACATCACCGAAGACGTTGTAAAATACCTCAATAGTAAGTACAAGAAATAGTTTTATAGTGTACAGTGCACAGTGAATAGTGCATAGCGCACAGTGAATAGTGCATAGCGCACAGTGAATAGTGCATAACGCACAGTGAATAGTGCATAACGAATAACAAAAGGGTCGTACGGCAATTGCTATACGACCCTTTTACTATACACTAACTGTGAACTATGCACTATTCACTGTGCACTATTCAGTAATATGCAGCTCTTGTTGCAACCCTTTCTTTGCATTAGGGAAGAACCCCTGCACTATCAAAAACACCCCAAAGACGAGCAGTATAATGCTTATAGTTCTCTTAATCTTATAAATATGATACGCCGTGAGCTTATTCTTCAAACGTTTAGCAATCAGTATCTTAATGAGGTCAATAGCAAAATACACCAAGATAATCGACCCAAAGAACACCGTAATACGATGCGGATTCATATCCAACTTAGGGGCAAAGACGATAATCACCCCAAGCCAAAACCCGAGCACCCCAATGTTGATAAAGTTCAATAGAAACCCCTTGATTGCCAGTGCAATATAATTCACACGCTTCATATACAAAGCCGCGTCCTCACCACGCTCCTTTTGTGCCATCGTAAGCCTAAAATCCTTCTTCAACTTGATAAACGAAATAAGCCCATAACCCACCATTATCAGTCCCCCAAAGACGAACAGTGCAGGCTCATCTTTGAGCTCATTGAGCAAACTACTCGTAGTGAAATACACAATCAGTATGAAGACCACATCGGCCAGCACCACCCCCGAATTAAAGGCAATAGCTGCCCTAAACCCCTTAGTAATAGCGGTTTCTATCAGCACAAAGAACACAGGCCCAATGGTAAAGGCCAGCAACAAACCCATCGGCAAGGCCAGCAACACATCAGCTATCAATATATCCGAAAACATCTCAAAGCATTTAAGTGCACAAAAGTACAAAATAATTTTTAATTAGTGCATAGTGCACAGAGAAAAGTGCATAATAATACGCTCACTATGCACTATGAACTATACCCTACTCCTTATTCCATAATTATCAAAAAATACCCATAATCATTAACAAAATCACAACATCTACCACCCCGAAAAAACACCCTATCACCCCCGAAAAAAACACGAAGGATCACCGAACAATATCCGAACAATATCCGAAGGCAATACGAACACATATAAAAGGATAGTAAGAACTTAGTAAGAAGATAGTAAGAGGATAGTAAGAAGATAAGGGAATTTTAATAGAACAAACCATTGAAAATCAAGGGACAAAAAAAGTATAAAAAGCCCTAAAAAAAGTACAGCAAATACTTGCAAGATTAAAAAATAAGTGTTATATTCTGCTGCTACACCCCTGATTTTTCACGCTGCAAAATTAGCAATAAAAAACGATATAAAACAAGAAAAAAGCAATTTTTAAGTATTTAATATCTAACCAAAAACATAAAGACCTCAACAACAAACCTATAGCAATGAGCAGGCAGTAGCTATCACCTAATAAACACCACAAATTACCACACACTTTTCGCTAAATGTTTGTAGTTAAAAACCGAACACCAACCGAATAACAACCTCAGTCTTCGGTTAGTGCTCGTTATTTGTCGCAGCTCGCTTTTATTGTCCTCACACGGCTCGCACCAAAAATTACTCATTAATCATTGCTCATTAAAAATTAATTTGTACCTTTGTAGCATCATCTAAAAACATAAAAAAATGAATTATATCAAACTTAATGATGGCAATCGCATTCCTGCGGTTGGATTTGGTGTTCCCTTCATTCCAGAAGGGAAAGAGACCTACGAAGCAACGCTTACTGCGTTGCGTGCTGGCTATCGACATATCGATACGGCAGCAGGATTTTTTAACGAAGCCTCTGTGGGAAAAGCTGTACGCGATAGCGGTATCCCACGTGAGGAAATATTCGTTACCAGCAAAATATAGATACAAGACCACGGCTACATCGACCTCTACCTCATACACCAGCCCTATGGCGATATACTCGGCACGTGGCGCGCTATGGAAGAAGCCAAAGCAGCAGGACAACTCTGCTCCATAGGTGTTAGCAATATGACACCTAAGTTTTACCGCGAGTTTATACCACAATTCAAAACCAAACCCGCTGTCAATCAGATGGAATTCAATCCCTTCTTCCAACAGAAAGAACTTCGCAAACTGATGGAAGCAGACGATGTAAAACTCGAAGCGTGGTATCCACTTGGGCACGGTGATGCTAAACTACTCCAACAGCCCGAAATCGTACGATTGGCAGAGAAATACGGCAAAAATACAGGACAAATCATCTTGCGCTTTGAGTACCAAGAAGGAGTTGTTACCCTACCAAAATCAACCAATGAAGGGCGTATTAAAGGCAATATTGACCTTTTCAACTTTGCCCTCACAGAAGCCGAAATGAACACCCTTCGCGCCCTCGACACAGGTAAAGGAGCCTTCGACCCAGAAGCCCTAGGCATAGAGCAAATGCTCCGTGAAAACTACGTCATCACCGATTAAACAAAATACCTCATAAAAACCCGAGCCGCACAAGCAATATAACAATCACTTGTGCGGCTCGTTTTAATTGTCTATACGGCTCACACAAAATTACTCATCAATCATTGCTCATTAAATAGTATTTCGTACCTTTGCCGCATCATTCGCTGCGGTCATACCGCCACAAAAATAAATATATGGAAGTAGACACACTCACAATAAAAGTACCCAAGAGCGAAACTTATCGCATTTCAGAACTGCTCACAACAAGTGATGTACTCGAAATAACCCTTAACGATGAGGTAGAAATCATTCCCGTAGCACATCAACAATCTATTCTAAGAGGCATTGAAGATATGAAAGCAGGGCGTTATATCACAAATGAAGCACTTAGAGAGAAAATTGCCAAAAAGTTCGAACAATGGAAGAAATAAAGCCATTAAAAGTACTATGGGCTGATGAAGCCTCTACAGAATATGACTTTATTCTCGACTTTTGGTACGGCTATACTTATTCTTATGAGTTTCCCGAAAAGTTAGACAATAAAGTAAGTGAGATTACAACACTCATAGCAAGATTTCCCGAAATTTTCAGTGTCGTAGGCGGTGAATTTATCACCAACAGAGATACCAATTTACAAGTACGAAGAGCTGTAATACTCAAAAACTTTAGCCTTTATTACCAAGTACATAAAGACCATATTAGCATTATCTCCTTCCGCGACAACAGACGAAATACAGCAACAAATTAGCACAAACAAACCCGAGCCGCACAAGCAATTGTTATGTCGCTTGTGCGGCTCGCACCTATTTAATCCCTTGTCTATCTTACATAATTTATCGATAAAACTCTCATAATCGTAAGAGGCGTATTCTTGAAAAAAGTCGTCAAGAAAATCGTAAATACAATTGTCTTTTATGTAGTCAATACAAGTGAATATAAGTATTTTATTTTCCATTACAAACACTATTTACTAAACAATTCAGAATGAGAACCTAAACGCACTAAAAAGATTTCCTTTTCTTCCTCATCATATTGTAACCAGATAATGAGTAAATCAGGTTCTATATGGCACTCTAAATGTCCTTTGTAATTACCTGTTAAGAAATGTGCTTTCATAGAAGCAGGAAGGTTATCAACCCCTCCTTCTTCCAATAGTAAAAGTGTCTTAGCTATCTTTTCAACCTTAGTAGGATTATTCTTGTATTTCTTGTAATCCTTCTTGAACTGCCCTGAAGGAGTCAGTATATAAAGCGGTTTTTCCATAGGTTAATCATTTAGGTAAGCCATTAAATCATCAACATTGGTAAAACGCTTTCTATTTTTATCTTTGCGCAACTGCTCTACTTCTTTCATTGCCTGTAAAGTTACCGCATTAGGGCGTTCTTCTTTATCTACATTCTCGAAATAGATATTCCTTGCACTAAATTTTTGAAGTATAGCCTCAATGATAGGTATATCTACATTGTTTATCTCTGCTCTCATTAAAGTTGTATTCATAAATCAAATTCTTATAGTATTTAAAGCACAAAGGTACAACATTTATTCCATTCCACCAAATATAAAAATTGGCTGTCGTCCTACGACCAAATAAAAAAGAGAGAAGTTTTATAAACCCCTCTCCTACTCTCTTTTATTGCCCGTGCAGTCGCACCGCCACTATACACTATACACTATTCGTTATGCACTATTTTAACTCCTATCGTAAAACACAGGCGGCTCAATGCCTAATGCTCTGAGGTAGACATAGCCTTGAGCGCGGTGGTGTATCTCATTCTCCAAAACATAAAGCAAATTCTTCCAAGCAGGAGCATTCAATTTCTCATACATATTAAACATCTCTTGAAAACGCTCTTGTGGAATCTTCTTCCAATTCTCTGCTGCTAACAATACTGACTTATCCCACGAAGCTAACAAAGCAATCTTAGTAACTCCATAATCTTTACGGTGTTCTCTATCAAGAGGAAAAGGCTTATTATCAATAAGCTGTTCTGTTACTTCTACTGAAAATTGTATAAGTTCATAAACCATTTCAGCAAACGTACGCATACCGCCGATAGAAAACTCAAAAAGTTCTTTCTCAGGGAACGTCTCTATCACCTTGCGCGTTAAGCGGCGATTGCCTTCCCACTCCTTAAACCACTCTTCTGTGGTCATCATTAAATGTTGCATATTATTCGTTATTAAATATACTTTCTAAATGTAACTTATAATCATTTAAGTACTGCGCTATTTGCGGGTTCTTAACCACATCCATACACACAAAAGTAGGTAAAGGCTTCATACCTAAAAACTGATTTGCCTTGTGAAAATGCAAATACACACCATCAATACCTGCTCTATCAAAAAAATCATTTTCACGGGTAAATGCCTCTATTGGAGCATTCCAAGTACCTGAAATCATATACTTCTTACCTTGCAATAAGCCGCCCGTGCCATATCCTTCTGTAGGTGTCACCCTATGCCTACCATCGTTGTTATATAACTTCCCAGAACCCCGAGAAAACACATAATCCACGTATTGTTTTACTATCCACGGCTCAGCCATCCACCAAGCAGGCATTTGCCATATTACTACATCCATCCATAGTAACTTCTCTACTTCCTCTTCTATGTCATATCCCCTGTCAATCACTGTTTCACGTATCTTGTGCCCCATAGCCGTAAGTACCTCACGTGCTTGCTCTTGTAAAGTAGTATTCAACCTACCTCCTGAAGGTCCAAATTCCTTACCTCCATTAATTAAAAGTATTTTCATTATATTACAAATTAATTTACCCCGCAAAACTACAACATTTCTCCCATTCCACCAAATAAAAAAGAGAGAAGTTTATAAACCCCTCTCCTATTTAATTGCCCGTGCGGCTCGCACCTGTCGTCCTACGACCTATTCGTTATTCACTAACTCAAAGTCCATTTGTTTCTTCATCAGGTCGGTGTTCACCACCCGTATCATCACCTCATCGCCGAGCTGGTAAGCGTTCTTAGTTACCTCGCCCACTAAGGAATAAGTCGTCTCATCAAAGACGTAGTAATCGTCCTTTAACGAGCGCGCCCGTACCAAGCCTTCGCACTTGTTCTCATTGATTTCCACATAGATACCCCACTCGGTTACCCCTGAGATGGTACCTGCAAACACTTGGTTCTTGTGCTGCTCCATATACTTTACCTGCATATACTTGATAGAGTCGCGCTCGGCTTGGGCTGCCAAGCTCTCCATTTGTGAGGAGTGCTTACACTTCTCCTCATAGTGCTCTTCACTCTGCGAGGGTGCCCCGTCTAAATAGAGTTGCAACAGCCTATGCACCATCACATCAGGGTAGCGGCGTATGGGCGAAGTAAAGTGGGTGTAATCATCAAAAGCCAGCCCATAGTGCCCGATGTTCTTAGTAGAGTACGCCGCCTTTGCCATCGAGCGTATCGCCAAAGTATCCACCAAGTTCTGTTCGCGCTTGCCTTTGACGCTTTCCAATAGGTTATTCAGGGAATGACTAATCGTCTTCTTATCCTTCATATCGATGCTATAACCGAAGTTATGCACTATGCCGTTGAGGATGGTCAGCTTCTCACCATCAGGCTCATCGTGGATACGGTAGACAAAGGTCTTCTTCTGCTTAGCGATAAACTCCGCCACCTTGCGGTTTGCCAAGAGCATAAACTCCTCAATGAGCTTATTTGCCTCCTTCGCCTCTTTGAAATACACCCCTATCGGATTGCTATTCTCGTCCAAATCGAACTTCACTTCTACCTTGTCAAAGGAGATAGCCCCGTGCTTCATACGGCGTTCCCTGAGCTGTACTGCCAAGTCGTTCAGCGTGAGGGTGGCATCTACTATCTCCTCCCCTACCCTATATTCCAAGCCCGTAAGCGAGGTTGCTGCACTCATAAGGTATTCCGACCCCACTGTTGCTCTTTCGATGATTTCCTGTGCCTCTTCGTAGGCAAATCGCTGGTCGGAGAGCGTTACCGTCCGCCCTATCCACGTATTGAGCACCTGTGCATTCTTGTTCATCTCAAAGACTGCCGAAAAGGTATATTTCTCTTCATTAGGGCGCAAGGAGCAAGCAAAGTTGGAGAGCACCTCTGGTAGCATCGGCACTACCCTATCCACCAAATAGACGGAGGTTGCCCGCTCGTATGCCTCATCGTCTAATATCGTGCCTTCTTTTACGTAGTGCGACACGTCCGCAATGTGTACGCCTACCTCGTAATTGCCGTTCTCTAACACTCTGAACGACAGCGCATCGTCAAAGTCCTTCGCGTCCTTAGGATCGATAGTAAAGGTAAGCACCTCTCGCATATCTCTTCGTTTAGCTATCTCTTCGGGTTTGATACTTACGTCCAAGCCTTTGGCGTACTCCTCTACCTCGACAGGGAAAGAAATCGGCAGCCCGTATTCCACCAAAATAGAGTGCATTTCGGTATCCTGTTCCCCTGGTTTGCCCAATATCTGCTCTACCACGCCCATTGGCGACTGCGATTTGCCTTCCCACGCATCGATACGCACAATCACACGGTCGCCATTCTCTGCCCCGCCCAGGTCGCTCTTGCGCACAAAGATATCCGTATACATACGGTGATCGGTAGGCAGCACAAAGGCGAAGTTCTTGCTCAGCTGCACCGTACCGACAAAGCGCATCTTATTGCGTTCCAACACTTTGGTAATCTCTCCTTCGAGCTTCTTACGACCCCGAAAGCGCGGAAATACATACACCTCCACCAAATCGCCGTGGAGTGCCTTGTTCAAAAAGTTGGGCGCGATGTAGATGTCGTGATCCAATCCTTCTACAATCACATAGCCGCTGCCCTTGTGGTTCACATCGAGCGTACCGGTATAGTAGTGCTGCGAAGACAAGGCTTGATACTTGCCGCGCTCCACCTCCACGATTTTCTTTTTCTCTTTCAGCTGCACGAGCTTCTTGATGATCATATCGCGCTTGGAAGGCTCATCAGCCCCCAATTTGGCAGCGATTTGTTTGTAATTAAAACTCTCATTAGGGTGTTTTTCCAGCACCTCAAAAATCCCTCTGGTGAGTTCGTATTGCTTTTTCTTAGCTTGTTTTTTACGATTTCTTTTCATAATTCTTTAATTAAAATATTTATATACAATTCTTTTTTATAACTTATTAATTTACAACCCTTCACATACTATTCTTTACACCCCCTACCCTCTTCAAAGGGGGATTTGCAGTGAGCAAAAGCACTTTTTCAATATGTTAGGTAGATTGCGGTACGTTAACCTCCCCTTTGAAGGTAGTCCTGCGCGGGCGCAAAGCAGGAGTATGTCTATAGGGGGTTGTTCCTAATCGCAGGAGTTTGTAAAAATACAAAATTACACTATTCTACGCTATCTGCCAAACAATCCGCAAAATTTTTCTCGCTCGTTGCTGAGATTTCAACAATTCTATAAATAAAAATAAAAGAAATTTTTTTATAAAAAAGAAGGGTTATTATTATTATCGGGTGCAAATTACACAAAACTTTTTCGCTTAAAATTTGCTTATCTCGTTTATACTTTTTTATCAATATTTACTAACACTATTACCCCCGTAAAATCCTTGTTTTACAGCGGTATAATCAAAACTGTTAATAACCTTTTTTGCGCTATCAACAACCGATTGTCGATAACTTTTTATCGCTGTCCTTGTTGATAACTCTGCCTCTTGCAGTGGATATTTTATGATAAATAAATTTGCTTTTTTCATCTCCCTTGCTGTATATACACCCGACGGATTCTTCCAAATTTTTTAGTACTTTTTATTGAAAAAGTTATCCACAAAACCGCCTATTTTGAGTGGCTTTATTTTGAGCCGATTACAAAAACTTATCAGTTGCCTTGTTGATAATTTTGTACCTTGCATTACTTCTGTGGTCATTCGTATCTAAAAACTTATTTTTCTTTAAGATAGCCGTTATATGGCAAAAATTGTGTACCTTTGCGCGAAGATTATATTGGTGGTTATGAAAGACAGAAAGCAAAGTTTGCTCTATTTAGAAATGAAGACACATCAACTGAAAGTGCCCTATACGGGCAAGATGCGGCGCGTGAGGGTGCTTTTGCCTGCCGACTACGACGAGCACCCCGATGCGGCTTACCCCGTGGTGTATATGCACGACGGGCAGAACGTTTTCCACAGTCGTGAGGCATACAGCGGTCATTCGTGGAAGGTGGTGGAGACCATTCGCCGCAATCCTGATATGCCCAAGATGATCGTGGTGGGTATTGACAACGATGAGGACAACCGTATGAATGAGTACGCTCCGTGGCGCTTTACCGACCTTCCTGAGCTCTCCTTCGACTACTCCGTGGGTGGAGTGGGCAGTGAGTACGCCGCCTTTGTGATGCAGGTGATAAAGCCCTTTATCGACAGTGAGTATCGCACCAAGACCGACAAGGCGCATACGGTGATGATAGGCAGCTCGCTCGGGGCGAACATCACTCAGTATATGGGGCTGGCATACAAGGATAAGATCGGCGGTCTGGGGGTGTTTTCCTCAGCTAACTGGCTGAATTTAGAGCAGTTCGAGCGTTATATCAAGAAGTTTACCCTCGACGAACATCAGCGCGTATACATCGAGGTAGGTACGCAGGAGGGTGACGACACCGACAAAGGGCTTACCTACGGCAACGTAAAGCAGTCGTACATCAGTGCCTCGCTGGACTATTACCGTCAGCTGATTGACGCAGGGATGCCCACCGAGAACATCTCGCTGAACGTCATCGCCGAAGGTACCCACAGCGAGGAATGCTGGGCAGCCTTCCTGCCCGAATGTCTGCGGTTTTTAAGTGAGATGTGGGGAGAGTAGGGGGTAGGACAGGTGATAACGGATAAAGAACGAAGAAAGAACGGACAGCAATGCCAAAGTTTGTTTCTCGTTTTTTGTATGGATGTACAAAGAACGAAATAAATTGTTAGAATATAAGAAAACAATACCTAAAAAGACAACCATATGAATTTCGAACATTTACATCATTACAGTGGAAATTTGGGCAGAGAGATGCCGTTGAACCGTTATGGGCACGCGGGACTGCCGATAGTGGTATTTCCGTCCTCTGGGGGGCGGTATTACGAGTATGCTGACTTTGGGATGATTGAAGCCTGCCAGTGGTTTATCGACAGCGGTAAAGTGCAGTTCTTCACCCTCGACAGCATCGACAATGAGAGTTGGCTCTGCCAGAGCAAAAGTGCGCACGACAAGGCGGAGGCGCATACGCGCTTTGAGAAGTACGTGATTGAGGAGGCAATCCCTTTTATCAAGCACCATACGGGTTGGTTTGACCCGATGATGACCACGGGTTGCAGTATGGGTGCTTACCACGCGCTGAATATCTTTTTGCAACACCCTGATGTGTTCAACAAGGTGATTGCGCTCAGTGGGGTGTACGATGCGCGTTTCTTCTGTGGGGAGTACGGCGATGATGCGGCTGTCTTTCGCAATTCGCCCAGCGACAATATTTGGCTACAGAACGACTCGTGGTTTATCGACCGCTATCGTGAGGCGGATATCATCGTATGCACAGGCTTAGGGGCGTGGGAACAGGACGGCTTGCCTTCGTTCTACAACCTAAAAGCAGCTTTTGAAGAGAAGCATATCCCTGCGTGGTTTGACGAGTGGGGCTATGATGTGGCACACGACTGGCCTTGGTGGCGCGTGCAGATGCCGTATTTTTTGAGGTTTGAGGTTTGAGGTATGGGGTATGAGGGGAGGTGTCAGCTGTCAGAACTCAGTGTACAGTGAAAAGAGAAAAGTGCTCAGCACTGCGAACTATACACTTTTCACTATTCACTATAAAACTATACACTAAAAAAGATGAATATAACAGCAACAATGACACAGCAGGTGCTGCAAGGTTTTAGAGAAGTGCTGGATAAGCGAAAGAAAGATTTTACAGAGGAGATCGTCAAGACAGAGGACTTGGCTCCTTTTATCCGCTGTGAGATACAGGAGGGGGTAGTGGATTACCTCAAACTGCGGTATAACCCCGAGCTGCTGAACCTCTGGGATTCGGCTCCTTCGTGGCATAGCAAGCCGACTAAGAATATACGCATTGCCTTAGAAGAGACGCCTACCCGCGAGCAGCTAACGGAGGAGATTGTCCCTGCGCTGAAAGAAGTGCTATACTCGCTCGTGTTTGCTAAGGAGTATGAGGGACTTTTCCGCTATCAGGTAAAGGCAATTCTTGACTTTCGTCTGAGGGGGTGTACTTACTATGAGGAGTTTACTTTGGTGAATGAGCCGCTGCGCGAGGAACTTAAAGCACGTGTGAATAGGTATGTAGAAGAAGTTATCTTCGGGACGAGACCTATAAAACAAGGTTTTGAAATATATATCCTTATGCAGTGTTTGGTAGACTTTCCGCTTATGGGGTACTCTTACGATAGGGTAAAGGAGATTATAAACCATATCCTTGAGGTGTTGCCAAAGGAGAAGCATTATCAGGAGAAGAAAGACTATCTTGTGAACTCCGCTACGTACTATCTCAGAGCGTGGGAAAGAGAAGTCTTTCGTCCGCTGTACTTTGATATAGAAAAAGGCGATTGGAGCGATAGCTATACCCTTAAAGCGGACTTTGACCCGAGTGCAGTAGATGCTGCAATGCTCGACTTCTTTGTTTACAGTGCTTATATCTCGATTCGCTACAAGAATGGGGAGCTCGCTGCTAAGGACAATTTGGAGCTGGCGGCTAAGGAGTTCCACTCCGAGACAGCAGCGCGCTACTTGAAAGAAGGTACGGGGGTAATCCCAGCGGAGGAACTCCATTATGACGATGCTGACCTAAAGGCTACAGCGAACGATATATTTGCTTGTATGACCCTTACCGTAAAGCAAGAAGGCGCAGAAGCGTATCGCAAGGGTTTAGCATATATCACGAACCTGTTGCAGAGAGGCTTCCCTGCGAGTTATCACATAGCACTCAAGGGCAAGGGGGCGAAGTGCTATCTGCCTGTAAAAGGCTTGGCAAAGTCGGCTACGCATCGCTTTTTTGCTAATGCGTTGCAATACCCTGAGCTATACCCTGCGTTGGAGGCTTATGCGCGAGTAGCGATGCAGGAGTTTGCGTGGTATGAGGACGTGGAGGACGGTGAGAAGGCAGTGCTCCCTGGTACGTATGCCGTAATGGGCTTGGGGTTAGTGAGTGAGGCGTATTTTCCGCTCTTGACAACTTACTTTGAGACCGTAGACGAGGAGCACCAGATGGCACAGTTGCACTACATCGACAACTTCATTGAGCGGTATGGCATCACGGAAGCGTCCTTTGCGGTGATTTGTGCGGGGATACTATCCTCACAATCTGAGCGCAAGTATAAGGCACTCAAAGCGTTCTTTAAGGACAAGGCTAACTTACCGCTATTGGAAAAAGAGCTCGCTAAGTATGAGGATTATGAGCAGGAGGCAGTGCGGTATGCAGTAGGTGTGAAGGTTTGAGGTATGGGGTATGAATAGAGACATCGTATTAGATTACTCACATCCTTTTTATAGGTTGGATGATAAGGGCGTGCTGGCGTTTATAGAGCGGCTGAAAGCACACCCAGAGGTTACTTTTGTAGATAAAATAACGGTTACCCTTGCCCATAAAGCAGCTGCCCCCAAGGTGGATTTTTATAGCTTTACCTACAAAAATGGCTCATTGAGTGTTGTATACAATCCTTTTGAAGGTCATTTATTGCAGTATAAAGGGCTGAAGGAAGAGGAGGCAAGGAAAGTAATTGATAATGTATAATGTATATTGCACAATGTATAATGAATTGGGAAACAACTTGTTTCCCAATTACAAAAGGTTGGTAATCTGTGGGGTTTATAGGTTTAGATCTCAATTCGTCAGTTGCGACTGACGAATTGCAACAGGCTGGTAATGCCATTCGGTTGCCTGCTTTTGAGGTGCTGCAACAGAGTGAGTTTCTTCAGGTGCCAATATTTTGGACGTAGCGCGCTATAGCACCACTGCCGATATGCCTCAGCGACTTAGGGAAGTGCTGCCTGATATAGAGGGACTTAAGAGGGTTTTGAGGGATGAGAATTGAAGCTGTAAGGCTATTTGCTAAATACATATTGCTTTGCCTCTTCTTCAGTAAGGAGGCTGGTTTTGCTCCAACCACCTTCATTCCAAGTTTTTGTTTCACTGAGGATATACACCTTTGTGCCTTTCTTTACAGCGCGCATGGGAGGGCTGTCAATGCTAAAAAACACTTCTTCTTGTGCTTTAGGGGAAAGACAGCCGCTATCTGCTCTGCCTGCTTGGTGTACGGAAAGTACCTTTACGTAAAGCGGAAGTGTGGCGGTACCTTCTTTGGAGATTTGTGCTGTAGCATCTTTTAGGGCAACGCCTGTAATGAGACAAAACTCAACATAAGAATTGACTTTGTCAGTAGTTTTAAAACTGAGAAAACTAAGCAAAATAAGAAAGGATAATAAGATTGATTTTAATGAATAGTGCATAGTGTATAGTGGATAATTTTTGGTGGGTGCCAGAGGGTAGTGTTACGGGTTACTCCTGAGCTCTGACCCCTTTGAAGTGGTGATCATCAAAGGGTCAGAGTGCAGAAAGTAAACTTTCACTCAAAGATTTCGTCTTTCTTTAAGCCGTTGATGCTCTTGCGTCTTCTCCATAGATAAAAGACGAAGTGGATAAGCAGTAATATTCCCCAAGAGAGGGCTGTGCGCCATAGTGCTACAATGCTTTCATTAGGGGCTGCACATCCCAAGGTATGCCAGAGTATTCCCACTGCCATAAAGATAAGATAGGTAGTCAAATGCCAACGGAAGCCTATATCGGCGATAGGCAAATAACGGGCTTCTCTATAACCTGTGATCCACCCTGCAGCGAACATTGTTACAAAATAGAGCAAGGAAACAAGCCCTATAATGCCGGTATAGTGGTGTGCTACCCCAAAACTCAATACCTCTCTGTAGCACAGCGAAAGCACGGCGGCTACAAGTGCAAAAACTAATAAATACTTTGTGATTTTCATTTTATTTCTCTTTTAAAAGGTTTATAATTTCTTCTTGATAAAAAAGGGTGATATTCCTCTGTACGAACTCACTGAAGAGGGCTTCACCCAAAGGCGTAAGGAGATAGTATTTGCGGTCGGGTCCTTTGTTGCCTTTGCGCAACTCAAAGCTAACCACATTGATATACTCATACTTACGGAGTGCTCTGTAAAGACTTTGCTCTTCGCAGAGGAGCGTGCCACGCGTTTTCTCGCTGATGAAAGCTTTGATTTCATCGACGTACTTAGGAGCGTGTTTCAAGGCGAGGAATATCCACAAGGTCAGTTGTCCTTTCTTGTAGGTATCCTCCCACGATTGTAACAATTCTGTCAATAATTTACTTTGTTCCATATGTTACACTATTGGTATTAATCAACTTGTATAGTGCAAAGGAACTACTATTTATTTATACTGCCAAATATTTTTGCGATTATTTTTATACATAAATTATAATGTACAGATAATCAGGTATATATTTTTTAGGTTTGAGGTCTGGGGTATGAGGTGCTAATGCGCCATATATCGCTTTTTGGGCAGATAGCACATTGCTTATTGAAAATTATTTTGTACTTTTGCACTCAGGTTTTAGGCTTGAGGCCTGAGGCTTCAGGGGCGCAGGTGGGCTACTTGCTACTCGCTTCTAATTACTGATTTTTCTTCTTTTGTGATCCCTTGAAAATAGGGTTTTTATAGCATTAAAATTCGCTTATCTTCTTACTATCCTCTTACTAAGGTCTTACTATCCTTCGATCTGTGTCCGTTCTGTGTTCGATCTGTGTTCGTAGTGAACCCTATCTAAACCCTAAGTGAACCCAATTAGGGGTTAGGGCACAGGAGGGCACGGGCTTTGTGGTTACGGAATATTTTGTATATTTGCAGCAAGAATAGGGGTACTCAGAGCATAGTGAATAGTTTACAGTGCATAGCGAATAGTGATAATTAGAACAGTATGAAACATACCGAGAAAGAGGCTATATCTATTGCTGAACGATACCGCCTGCAATATCCTAACTTAGAAAACACTATAAAAAGAGCTGAATACCACAGTAGTTATAATGTTAAAGGGAGTAGGCTTGGATTGTTAGCAGCATTAGTCCTCATCTTTCTGTGCTGATTACTGATGAGGACTTTCTTCGTGAATGGGAAGCATACGAGAAAGAACACCCTGAAGATTTTATATAGTACTTGAAATTGAACCTGTTTAAACTTTTATCTTTCTAAGGAAGAAAAAACTGAATGCTAATAGATGCATCGCCACCCAATTGACATCTAACTTTTCATATCTGACCAATAAAGCTTTTTGCCCATCTATCCAAGCATTAGCCCTTTCTATTGTAAATCTTCTTTCGTATAACTTTTCATCAAAATAATTATCTCTTTCACCTCCATTTCTTGGGTTTCCCTTGATATTAGCAACAATATCTTTACTCTCTAAATAATCTCTAAGAGACTTACTATCAAAACCTGCATCTGCATTTATAAATAGTCCCTCTGTATTTATATCAGCCTGTTCTAAGAACTCAAAAATAGCCTTTAGATTCTTCTCTATTTCGTACAGGTCATTATGATTTCCTGCCATTGGAGGACTCATTGCTAACATTTGTCCCTGATTATCACAAAGGAAAATAGCATTTGTCGTATTAGCTGCTTTTCTACCTTGAAACCCTCTACTTTCTCCTCCTTTTGTCTTACTATGGCTACCATCTATTTGAGCACAAGAAAGATCTAACTTACTCTTGTTTTTCTCTAAAATATTAAGCCATACCCTCTGAAATGAGCCGTCTTTGCTCCACTTGTTAAAGTAGTAATAGATGGTGTTCCAAGAGCTTTCTCCCTCTTCAAATTGCTCTTTTATAGGAATTTCTCTCCACTGACATCCTGTTTTTAATCTCTTAAAAATCAGTGTAATAATTTTCATAAGACAGAATTTTGAAGAAAATCCTCGTTTTCCTACACTCAAAAAAGGTATAATCCAATTAATTATTGTATCTTTGCACATAGTTCCAGTTTTTTTTAGATTTTTAGTTTGACAATACAAAAGTACTAAAAATTCTGGAACTCCTTTATTTTTGAAAAGTTTAAACAGGTTTTATATTATCAAATGAAAAAGAATATTATTTTAACGTATGTTTATCTCATCATTGCGATATCCTTCGCAATCATCTCTTGTAACAAAAACAGTAACACTGAAGAGATTCCACAAAAAGAAAATCCTAAAAAAGAGAACCCTAAAAAGGAAGAACCTAAAAAAGGAGACAGTTCTTTATTAGCTTATTCCAAGCCTTTCTATCTCTTTACTGAAACTAAGGCTTATGAAATGACTAAGCAAGAAAAAGACCCTTTCTTAAAAAAACTCTATTACCAAATAGCCGCTACTCCCACAGCTGAATGGTTCGAAGGCGTAAAAGCCTTCGACGATAGTACCTTAAAACGCCTCATCGAAGGCGCAAAGGCACAACAAAAAACACCTATCATCACACTCTACGGTATTCCTTATAGAGATTGTGGTTCGTATTCAACCGGAGGTCATAAAACGGCTGCTTCTTATAAAGAGTGGATAAATCGCACCAGTGCTATTATTGGCAAAACCCCTATAATAGTGATTGTAGAACCCGATGCCCATAACTTTTGTTTAAAGAAAGGCTGGAAATACAACGATGCAAAATACAAAGAACGCGCTGAACTCCTCACTTATGTAGGAAAGACTTTTACTGATAACAACCCAAATGCGTTGCTGTATTTGCATATTGGCGGAACAGAACTCAAACAAGAAGAAGCTGCCCAAGCGGTAATAGATGGCGGTATCCGGTATATGCGTGGCTTTGTTACCAACGTCGCCGACCATAGAGGGACTCCTCGGGCTGAAAAGTGGAGCGAAGAGTTCGTACAAACGCTCCAAAAGAAAAACTTAGGCACAAAATACTACGTGATAGACACCTCCCGCAATGGTATCGATAGCCCTAAACAAACCAATAAGGCTTATTATTACAGTTGTAACAATTTCAACGCTGCTTTAGGAGTACGCCCTACCACCAAAACCTCTGCTCCTCACGCCGACGCTTATTTGTGGATTAAACATCCTGGCTTATCCGATGGTACTTGTGCCAATGGCGATCCTGAGGCAGGCTCTTGGTATCCTGCAGTAGCAAAATCATTAGTGCAAAAAGCTATTGAAAAAGGAATTATAGAAGAGTGGAAAGTCCCTAACAACTTTTAAATTATCTTACTAAATAACTATGTTACATTCTCAAATTATAGGCGAAGGCACTCCCTTCATTATCCTGCACGGCTTTTTGGGTATGTCAGATAACTGGCGTACTTTGGGGCTCAAATATGCCGAAGCGGGCTTTCAAGTGCATTTAGTAGACCAACGCAACCACGGTCGTAGTTTTCACAGCCCCGATTTCAGCTATCCTCTAATGGCACAAGATTTGCTTGCATATGCTGATGCTCACGGATTGAAAGTCTTTCACCTGATGGGGCATTCTATGGGAGGCAAAACAGCAATGCTTTTCGCTACCGAACACCCCGATAGAGTGCTTTCTCTTATCGTTGCTGATATGTCGCCTAAATACTTTCCTGAGCATCACGGAGCTTGTTTACAAGGTTTAGCGTCCTTAAATTTCGATGTGATACATTCACGTACCGAAGCCGATGAAGCGCTCTCGGCTTATGTAAGTGATATAGGAGTGCGACAGTTCCTACTGAAAAACCTTTATTGGGAAACCAAAGACCGATTGGGCTTGCGCCTGAATCTCCCTGCTTTAATTGAGAATGAAAGCGAGATAGGTGCTGAACTCCCCGATAGCAACGTGTTCGAAGGTAAAACACTCTTTCTAAAAGGAGAGTATTCTGAGTATGTGATGCCCGAAGACGAAGCCCTTATTCACACTCACTTTCCGCACGCTATTATCGATACAGTGAGCAAGGCAGGACACTGGTTACACGCTCAAAACCCTACTGAATTTTACAATAAAACCATACATTTTCTATGCGATACTTTATAAGCTTATTCATCTCCGCAACCCTTGTTTTTGTATTGGGCTACCTAAATGTAGGTGCTCATATCGAGAACTTCTTCACAGCACTCGTGGTAGCCTTTGTGCTCTCACTTCTCAATGGTATTGTACGCCCTATATTAGAGTTCATTGCCTTCCCTATTACCTTTATGACTTTTGGGCTCTTTTTATTTATCATCAACACTGTAATTGTGCTTCTGGCAAGCAAATTAGTAGGTGGCTTTGTAGTACACGGCTTCTGGGGCGGACTGATGTTCAGCACTTGTCTTTCGTTAGCTCAGGCATTAGCTCTCGCTCCTCTTGGGAAAGTAAGAAACTAATTATTGCCAAAGTTGAAGTCACTCAAAAAACTCATCTTTCTTCAACTCTTAATTCTCAACCAAAATCCTCGTCTTTAAATCCTACCAAGTACACCCTTTCTTTAGCACGAGTGATAGCCGTATAAAGCCATCGCAAGTAACCTTCATCTATGATATCATCAGGTAAGTAAGGTTTCTCCACAAACACGGCGTCCCATTGCCCCCCTTGACTCTTATGGCAGGTAATCGCATACGAAAACTTCACCTGCAAAGCATTGAAATAAGGGTTTTCTTTCACTTTCTGATATCTTTTATAAGCCGTAGGTTCATCAGCGTAATCAGCGAGTACTTCTTCATAAAGCTGATTGCTTTGAGCCGGTGATAAAGCAGGAGCTTCACTGTTTAAGGTATCTAATAATATAACCGTATCAAACGGAGGTACTTCGGGATAATCAATAAGCTGAGCCGATACCTCAGCAAAGCAGAAACCATAAGCTTCTGTAAAGTCATAAAGTTGTAATACCTCTATAGTATCACCATTGGCAATAAAACTCACTTGCGAATTATCCTTACACCAAAAGTAATTATTCTTAACCACCATTAGCAAGTCTCCGGCAGCTATTTCGTCTTCAACGTCTAAAATCACCCTGCGTATTTGGTTGTTCCAAGCCACCGCACGCTTGTTGGAGCGCACTATCACCGTAGTTTCTTCTGAGCCATAATCGTCATACGCCTCACTGATAGCGTCTTGTATTTCAGCCCCGTCAGTGAGTCGTATTATATCAGGGTGATGATTTATCTTAAAAGCGAACTGTTTTTCAGCAAGCGAAGAGAAAATGTGCTTGCGCAAACGGGTAGCATTGCGCAATATGCCCGACTTCCGTCGCTGGCGTACCACCTCAGTAAGCGTAACCGTGAGTACTTCTTTTTGAAACTGATATTCTAAATAAGGAATATTCAGTGCAGGACTTTCGAGGGTATTAACAGGAGGCAATTGCGCAGTATCGCCTATAAGTAATAGTTTGCAGTTTTTCCCAGAATACACAAAGCGCATTAAGTCGTTTAATAATGAAGGGCGCTCAAAGAGTTGATAGTCGTTATCAGCAATCATTGAAGCCTCATCTACTATAAATAAAGTATTTTGGAGCTTATTGGCACGCAGTTTGAAAGATACATCAATACCATCAGCTTTGGAATAATAAATATATTTGTGAATAGTGAAAGCCTGCCTTTGGGTGAAATAGGTCATCACTTTGGCTGCCCTACCGGTAGGTGCTAATAACACCGATTGGTGGTTTATGAGCGGTAAAGTACGGATAAGACAGTTGGTGATAGAAGTTTTTCCAGTTCCAGCAAAACCTTTTAGTAAAAAAAGTTTATCAGAAGCATTCACCGAGAATAGATATTCTGTAATCTTTTGTAAAACAATATTTTGCGAAGGAGTAGGCTCGTGTTTAAAGACACTAATAAGGGCACTAAAAAAGGCTTTTTCGTTCATAATAAAAACAGTTCTGAGAGCAAAATTATAAAAAAAAGTTAAAATAATTTTTTTGTTTCAAAAAAAGATTGTAGTTTTGCGCAATACCAGTCAAGAAAGTTATTATTAATTTATAGAATTAAAACGATGAAAAAAATTGTAACTATTATTAGGTTTAGTATTTTGCTACCTAATTTACAGGTCTATCACAGGCCCTATTGAGTTCAAAAAAATTAAAGAGGAACGCTACACCGAGGTAATTAAGAAACTGAAAGATATCCGTGCAGCGCAAGATGCTTATTTGAGACTCAACGGCAAATATGCCGATAATTTTGATGAGCTTACTAAGTTTATCGAAACTGCACAATTTACTATTACTTCACAACGCGACACAAGCTGGAATGCTTTCGATGAGACTTTTAAAATTACGGTAATGCGCCAAGGTGTAGTTATTGATACTTTGGGGCACGTATCAGTAAAAGATTCATTGTTTAAAAACGATAATCGTTATTTGCATTTGCGCGATTTACCTCCTATCAAAGGTAAAATTCCTGGTCAGTTTATAATGAAAACAGGAGAAATTACCGACAAGAACAATGTAAAATCTTCCGTTTTTGAAGCGTATGTGCCTAAGAGAGTGGTGCTACAAGGTCTTGATGAAGACTTAGTAGAAAAAGAAATTGCAAAAACATCGGTAGAAGATGTAAGAGGTCCTAATATTAAAGTAGGTTCACTCGAAGAGCTTACTGTAAACGGTAACTGGCCAACTTCTTATGACGCAAAAATTGCAAAGCAATAATCAGTTTAAAACGTACTTTAAGGAATTGTCCATTCAAATAAACTTGGATGGACTTTCTTTTTGTGTGTTTAACCCTGTGCTCCTGTGTGTAGAAGCTATTTATAATTTTCCTATCAACTTCAGCTATAAGAGCAAAGAAGATATCGATAGGCAAATCTATTTTGTGATACAAAGTGAAGACGACCTCCGCCAAGATTTCGATACTATTAAGGTTTTACACAATACCCCTTCCTTTGCTTTTATCCCACAGTCTCTTTACGGCGGAAAAGACGAAATGCTGGAATACCTCAAATACAGTATAGATGTATCGGAGGCGGAACCCTATACCGTGGAAATTGATAGAATCATATCTATTGAAACGGTGAATGCTTATTTGCCCAATACAATAGTAAATAATTCACTACTTTCTTATTACGGTAGGTTCGACTACCAACACTTTGCTACCTCACTACTACGTATGTTCCTCAAACACTACTCTTCGCACGCTTTCGAAGTAATGTATATCTATGCCGAAGTAGGCTCTTTTTATTTTGTAGTGTTCAGAGGTAAAAAACTGTATTACTTCAATAGGTTCAGTTATGAAACCATTGAAGACTTCTTGTATTACATTCTTTTCTCTATTGAACAATTGGATATCGATACTGAGCAAGTGCCTCTTTATATCACAGGGGAAGTAGACCCTACAGCACTGTTTTATAATAAGGTAAGGCGTTATGTGAGGTATATTTACCTCCTGAAATACCATAAGGAACATTTTGCTGCAGGAATGGACGAAGAGCTCATTCGTCGGAATTTTGTGCTCACCCAATCTTTTTAACCTATTGCTATGAAATTTTTGAACATATTGCGCAATACTTTTAAACTATACCAAAGTACTTTCGGAGTACACCTTTTGGGCTCTCTTATTTTATTTACAGTAGTGTTTTTAGTTTACGCTTCTCTTATTACTACTATCTTCGGAATGCCTTTAGAGGATATCATTGCTCTACAAAGCAACCCCGAAAAGCTCATCGCTTTAGTCAGTAGCCGGAGTTTTGTTATTAAATTTTGGTTCTTCTCGTTACTTGTAGATGGCATTATTACCCCTTTTACAGCAGGTATTTACAAGAACTACGCGACGGTAATCCAAGGGGAACGCGCTACTTTGGGCAACCTATTCACTTATTATCGCGCTCCTGAAACAAGTGCTATTTTAAGCCACGTTATTCTGCAAATGTGCCTTAAAACTTTTATATTAGTAGGCTTTTCTGCCGTAGGAATGTACTCGTTAGGACTTGCCTTTAACACTATCATCTCGTTAGTATTTGTGCTCACTATCCCGATTATTATTTTGGAAAGCAAACCTCTTTTCAAAGCTATGGGAGAGAGTTATAGAAGAATAATGCTCGCACCTTTCACTGCCCTTATCATTACCTTTTTGGGTTGTGTTTTTGTATTAGCAGGCTTTCTTTCTTTTGGTATAGGCATTGTGATTACCTTCCCGATACTTTTTGCGAGCATTTTCAGTATATATCTTTCAATAAATAAAAGGTAAATAATAATTTTCTGCTACTATTTACACTACTTATACAGATGAAATAAGAAAAAGACAGTTAAAAATTAATAAAACAAATATATGAAAAAAGTAATGCTTTTGGGGCTCTTAACAATGGGCTCTTTTACTCTGAACAGTTGCGATGAATTGCAACAAGTTATGGGCAACACTACCCAAGGCGGTAGCGGATTTAATGTAGCCAGCGGACTCAAACAAGCCCTTGAAATGGGGGTAAGTAGTGGGGTGGATTTGCTGAGCAAAGACGGTGGTTATTTTAAAGACCAAGCGGTACGGATTCTCTTACCCGAAGAACTCCAGAAGGTAGATAAAACTTTGCGTTCGGTGGGGTTAGGTTCTTTGGCTGACCAAGGGCTAAAAGTACTAAACGAAGCAGCCGAAAATGCTGTGAGTCAGGCGAAGCCTATCTTTTTATCGGCGATACGAAATATGACCTTTACCGATGCGATGAACATCTTAAAAGGTGACGATACCGCAGCGACTACCTACCTAAAAAACAGCACTTATAGTTCTTTGGAGACCGCTTTTGCTCCCAAAGTGCAAGCCTCACTTAGTGAAGTAGGTGCCGATAAGGTATGGGAGAACATTATCAACAAATATAACCAAATACCTTTGGTAAAGCCCGTTGAACCGAACCTTACTAAATACGTTACCCAACAGGCTATCAATGGGTTGTTTGTGAAGGTGGGCGATAAGGAGAAGGAAATACGCACGAACATAGCGGCGCGCACTACCCCCTTACTAAAATCGGTGTTTGCGATGCAGGATAATAAATAATAGCAAATCCCTTTCTCACAGAGAAAGGGATTTTTTGTTGTTTAACTGTTAACGTAGCACGTGCGAGCTGTACGGACTGTTAAATTAGCAAATTGCGAGCCACACAGGCAGTTGTAGCACGACAGGCAATAATAATCCCTGTGTAGTATATAAGTACCGCACGGAGAGTTTTATTCCTACTGTTTCTCTTTGGCAATCCTGATTTTGCGTAACCATAAACCGACACCAAGATACAACAGACAAGGAATAATCCCTGAAACGGGTGAAATGAGTATATCTTTACCCGTTTCAATGAAAATATGCTTGTCGTACATCAAGCTGTAGATGGTAGTATCCTCAATAGCGTGCATCCACACCCCAGGCCAGATAGAGCCCGTAAGGCGGAAAATCTCGGTATACATTACCGTCCACAAGGTGCAGCTCACTAATGCCAACACGCAAAAGGTTACTTTGTCGTAAGGGAATAAAGCAATTAGGCGTTCGGGTTTTATGAAGTAGAAAAAGTAAGGCCAATGCCACGAACACCACACTACCCCCACAATGAGGTAGAGCCATATATCTTTCAGCTTCAAACTGAGCAAACGAGCGGTGAGGTACCCCCGCCACGACGATTCTTCAAAGAAATTCTTTACAAATTCCGCTAATACAAAAATACCAAAACCCGCGAAGTAGTTTGTCCAATGGATTTGCACTTTCAGCCACCCAAAAAGTTCTCCAATAAGCAGAGTAAGGGCAATCACCGTAGGATAAATAAGCGTAGCCACCCCATACCACCGCAGGTTTTTCTTGATAAGTGGGCGCAGTCCTGCATCGCGCCAACCATCGCCCATAAAGGCGCGCAACACGAGCCAAGTCAGCACTGGGGCAGCTATAAAAATACCCATTCCTTTAGTACCATTGCTGGTATTGCTGAAATCGCCTGCTGTTTCCCCCGTAAGGGAATCTACCCATACGCCTACCCAGCCACAACTGAGGGCAACGAGAATAAAAATGCATACATTTATCTTCTTGTTCTTTGTCATAATAGAAGAAGTTTTGAAAGTACAAAGATAAGAAAAAATAGCAAATTAGTAAATTTACAAATGTGCTAATTAATATGTTAGCCTTCAGTGGCTCTACAGTGGCTCTACACCGAACAATAATAGGTATTAAACTGAATAGCAGACGAATACATTTGCTACTTCATCTAATATTTTACAGCTTTGCACCACTAATCGACAAATTGACATATTGGTTAATTGATAAATTATGCTTATCTTTGCACTTCACATAAAAAACATTAGTAGTTTGTACTAATGACTAAAAACTAACATCTAATATCTTACATTATGAGTTTTTTGAAAAAGCTTTTTAATTTACATCAGGGGGAAGAGAAAAAGGAAAAAGTAATTGAAGATATCCTTAGCAATATCTCTTTTCGTGGCGCTAATCTATGGATTTTGGCTTGTGCTATCCTTATTGCTTCTATTGGGTTAAACGTGAACTCTACCGCTGTAATCATTGGGGCGATGCTTATTTCTCCTTTGATGGGACCTATCGTGGGAGCAGGATTTGCATTGGCTACTTATGATTTCGACCTGTTGAAGAAAACTGGCAAGAGTTTGCTCATCGCTACTGTGGTGAGTCTTATAGTATCGTTTATCTACTTCTATATCAGTCCGTTTAAAGATGTACAGTCAGAGCTTTTGGCGCGTACTTCGCCTACCATTTACGATGTGCTTATTGCCTTTGTGGGTGGGTTGGTAGGGGCTATCTCGCTAACGCGCGAGGATAAAGGTAACCCTATACCAGGGGTGGCAATTGCTACCGCTTTGATGCCACCGCTTTGTACAGCTGGATTTGGCTTGGCTACGGGCAATATTAGTTTTTTTTTAGGAGCTTTCTATCTATATAGCATCAACTGTTTCTTCATTGGGATTGCTACTTTCCTCATCATCAAATACCTAAAATACACTCCTAAAAACACGGGTAACGAAGCGCTCAACAAGCGTTTGCGCGTTGCTATCACCACATTGGTTATCCTTATTGTTACCCCTAGTTTGTATTTGGCATATAGCCTTTTGAAAGAGAAGGAATTCCACGAGAATGTAGCTCATTATATCACTGCCGAGTTTGAAAACAGCGGTTATACCATTATTTACAAGAAAATACACTACAATGCCTCGCCTAAAACCATTGAATTGGCTTTTTTAGACAAGAAATTTACCGATGAAGAAGTAAAAACACTACAAAGCAACCTCAAAAACTTCAAATTACATAATACCGAACTCATCATCAGACAAAAAGAGTCGGATATTGACAAAGAGATGCTATCGGAAATCAACAAAAACAAGGCATCGCTTTCTAATAAAGACATAAAGATAAATCAGCTAAAAGAAGAGTTGGCGCAATACAAATATACCGACCCTACTTTTGCCAAAGAAATAAAAGTATTGTTCCCTAATATTGAGAGTTTTTATTTTGGAAAACTGACAGATTTTTCGGGGAAAGGCAACTCTTCTCTTACTACGGTGATGCTCTACACGCCTAAAAAAGAAACTGTGAAGGGTAAAGAAATCGCCAAAGAAGTGGATCGCCAAAAGTTGCAACAATGGCTCGCTGAGAAGTTTGGCGATAAGAAAGTGATTTGCAGATTAGCAGATTAGGTCGTAGCACGACAAGCGATAAGTAAAAACTCCGCGTGGTGCGAGCCACATAGGCTGTCGCTATCAAGAGTTTATTAGCTAACTTGTAAATTAACTAATTATTATCTTTACAGTAGCACAACAGTAAATAGCTTCATCTTCCACTTATTCAGTAGTGATTAGACAGATGTTTTTACACTATTATTAGACTTAGATGATGAAAGCTCCATAAGTAACACCTAGCAGACTTAACAAATGCAAATATCAAAGAATAACAATGATGCATAACTTATTTCAAAATATCTACAAACACCCTCTGATAGGGGCGCAAGAACTACAACAAATACAAAAAGCCCATCAGCCTATTGCGCTGTAAAACTCACCCAAGGGGATCGCGTTGTGAAAACTGCCATTTCAGCTGAGGATGGAAGTTTTGCGTTCCAAGATGTTGCAGAGGGGAACTGTCGCATTGAGGTTGTTTCTATCTTCTATGAGGCTTATTTTCGGGATATAAGCGTAACATCGGATGTATCGCTGGGGGTTGTTACCATTTCAGAGAAGACGCAAAACCTAAAAGAGGTAACCATTACAGGGCGTAGAAACCCCATAACCCCGACTGATACAGGTACCTTAATAGAGGTAGCAGGCTCGCGATTGAGCAACCAAAATGATGTGTTTTCCATTTTAAACTATGCCCCCAGTATCTCGACAGCAAGTGGGCTAAAGATCTTTGGAAGTGATGATATTCTACTCATCTTAGACGGGAAGGAACTTCATTTGAGCAAAGATAAATTAGAGCAGTTTTTGAGTAAAATCCCTGTAAAAAGCATTCAAACCATTGAGGTGATTGATAGGGCTGACGTTAGTTTTGACACTTCAAAATCGGGGGTTATTAAGATTAATACCCTTCAAAAGGACGGTTGGACAGGCTCTTTGTCGCAGAATGTTTTTTATAAGAAAAGAATTGGCTATAGTGATGATGCCGATCTGTTTTATGCTAATGACGACTTTCGTATTTTTGGCACCTTTTATCACTCAAGAGGTAAAACTTTTTCAGAGAGCACTGAAAACCAATTGTTGAAATCTCAAAATATCGCTTATAACAGCACCACAGAGGCATCGCTTAAAAGAAAGGAAAATAGCTTTATGTTGGAGGCTGACTACTATTTGAATGAAAATTCTGACCTGAGTTTTCTCTATGTTTACGATTACGATGTAGATGCTAACCACGACCGAGATATTCATACGGATGTCCTTAAAAATAAGCATTTTGACCATTTACTCACTTACAAAAGGTTATTTGATCAGACCTCTAAAGACCACTCGTTTTCACTGAATTTTAATAGCGAGTTGGATACGCTGGGTTCAAATGTAAAAATAGCGTTAGACTTTATGAATAAGAAATACATAAACCCTGTTTGGGAAGAGGAAACACACCATCAAATGCCTATTATTAAGGAAAAAAGAGAACAGAACTCTCATTCAAATAGCTTTGTTTATGTGTTTAATACTTCTTGGAATAAAAAGTTTTCCAATAAGCAACAGATTTCATTAGGTACGCGTTTGTCGTTAGTAGATAATAAAGATTATTTTGAACATTTAGATATAATAAATAATCAGAAGATAAGGAATACGCGCTTTTCAAATGATTTTTTCTTAAAAGAATACATCTTTGCGGTTTATTCGAGCTATAATTTTCCTCTTGGAGCAAAATCGAATATCACCTTAGGGGTTCGCTCTGAATATAATTACAATGATTTCACCAATACGATGGAACGTTTTAATAACCATAGCACCCAATGGATGCTCAATGGGCAATACAACACTAAATTATGGGGCAATAATTTTTATATCTCGGCGGTAAAACGCTTTAACAGAGTAAATTATTACTCGTTTAACCCCACCTATATAAAGGATACACCTACCTCAGCTTATTCGGGAAGTAAGGACTTAAAGCCAATTGATGTTTACCAATTGCAGACGGGTTACAAGATTGGCGATGTAAACTTGGCTTTGGTGTATCGTTATTATGAGCATAATGTGTTGTACAGACCCAATAACATCAATGGGGTTGTAACTACGCGCCCTGAGAATGTGGGGTATCGGAATGAGTTTTATGCCTTTGCTTCTACCTTCCAGAAGTTTACAGATTGGTGGGAACTCAACTTAAAATTGACAGACGGACATTTGGGTTTTAAACTCCCTGAGGAGCGGTTTAGTTCCTTGTATGGAGAAGTACAATTAACCCAGAATTTTAATCTCCCTTGGCATATACAAATGAGATTGGATTATTCGTATACTTCTGATCGTAAATTCTTATATACGAAGAACTATTACGATCATTCTTTAAATATGCGTTTGTTTTATCCTTTGTCGAAATCTTTTAAGTTAAGTGCGTTTGTAAATGATATTTTCAATACATCGCGCTCGGAGTCGGAGTATGATTTTAATAATATCTATCAGCATAGTTTTAACAAATTTGATACGCGTTCTTTTGGGGTATCGCTCACTTATGATTTCTCAAAAGGGAAAGAGGTAGACGATGATATAAGGAGCAGTGGGGCTGAGAATGAGAAAAATAGGTTGAGATAATGATATTTTCCTCAAAAACCTCCTAAAAGACAGCAAATAAGTTTTCAATTACTACCCTTTCTTTAAAGTTAAAAATAACGGCTCAGAACTCAGAGAAACAGACTTGAGCACTTATACTCCCTCAAAAAATTATACATTATACATTGTGCATTATACATTATTTACTACTTTTGCCGTGAAATAGGTCTGAGGTGTGAGGCATCAGGCTTGAGATAGCTACCCTGAATAAGCACTAAAGCCTCATACCCCATACCTCAAGCCTCAAACCTAATTACTTATGAATTACATCGTAACCTCTCCGTACTTCCCGCAGAACTTCCAGAAGTTCGCCATAGAGCTTCACAAGGCGGGGGTAAACGTCCTTGGTATAGGACAGGAACCTTATGAGCAGCTCGATACGCCACTAAAGGCTGCTCTTACCGAGTACTTTCGCGTGCAGAACCTCGAAGACGCAGCAGAGGTGAAACGGGCAGTCGCTTACCTCTTTTACAAACACGGAGCGATTGACCGCATTGAGTCGCAGAACGAGTATTGGTTGCCCTTAGATGCACAGCTCCGAGAGCAGTTCAACGTCTTTGGAATGCGCGAGAGCGACCTTCGCAAAACGCGCTATAAGTCGGCAATGAAAGCCCTCTTCATCAAGGCAGGCGTACCCGTGGTGCCTGGTTATCTCGTAAAAACCCACAAGGACATCGCTAAAGGTGTGGCAGAACTCGGCTCACCGCTCATTGCCAAGCCCGACAGTGGGGTAGGGGCGGCAGCGACTTACAAGCTCACCTCTGAGGCTGATGTGGCACACTTCGCTGAGGCGTGGGACGGCGCACACCCTTACTTCTTAGAGCCTTTTGTGGAGAATGCCGCTATCACCACCTTCGATGGACTTATCAACGCCCAAGGGGAGATCGTCTACCAAACAGGAATTACCTACTACTACACGCCTATTGACCTCTTTGACAACCCTGCACTCGACTGGACGTACTACATCGAAAAGACGCTCGACCCACAACTGGTGGACTATGGGCATAAGATTGTAAAGGCTTTCGGAATGCGCGAGCGGTTTTTCCACATTGAGTTTTTTAAGAAGGCAAACGGCGAATACATCGTCATTGAGTACAACAACCGCCCTGCGGGGGCTTTTGCGGTAGACGTGTACAACTATACCCACTCGCTGGATCTCTACGCCCTCTATGCCCGTATGGTATGCGGTGAGGACATACGCCCTGCGGTAGCCGCCCGTACCGAGCAATACGGCTTGGCAGTAACACGCCGCGACTACAAGCACTATGCGCATAGCGAGGCGGATATACGTGCACACTATGGTGATGCCCTCAAAGCGGTACTGCGTATGCCACAGGCTTTTGCAGGCTTACAAGGCGACGTGATGTACGTGCTCACAGCTCCTACCCTTGAGGCAATGCAGGCGATGGAGCGGTATGTGAGTGAGCAGGTTTGAGGTATAGGGTTTTTATGCGGTGTCTTAGTGAGATTACTCAGTAATAACGGTAAATCGCTGGTGGAGGTGTTTCTTCTTCTCCACACCATCTACGAAGCTACAATAAGATCTGTGGGGAGCATAACCGTAAAAATAGCATTTTTTTATAAATACTTAATAATAAGCGTTATACAACAATAAAACTATTTTAATCTCACTTTTCTATATTAAACATTTGTTTAATTCAAAATAATAGTTGTATCTTTGCAGCGTGAAATAAATCGCTAAAGTATGAAGAGAAAATATCATATCGCAATAATGGCGGCAGTACTGCTCAGCAGTGGGGTATGGGCGCAGCAGCGACTGACGCTCGCTGCCGTACAAGAGAAGGCGGCAGCGCATTACCCGCTATCGGCACAGGGGAAGCTCATCGCCGAGCAGGCTGAGCTCACTACCGAAAACCTCAATAAGGGTTACCTGCCACAGCTGAGTGTAGCAGGGCAGTACACCTATCAGAGTGATGTTACCAAGATAGCCCTGCCTATAGCGTTGCCTGTGCAGTTGCCCGAACTAAGTAAGGAGCAATACCGCATCTATGGGGAGGTCGCTCAGCCACTGACGCCTCTGCTCACCTTAGGGCATCAGAAGAAGGTGGTGCAAGCGAATAGCCTTGCCCAAAGCAAGCAAGTGGAGGTGTCGCTCTACGGGCTGCGGCGAGGGGTGCAACAGCTGTATTTCAACATCTTACTCTTGGAAAAGCAGCGGGAGCAGTTAGCACTTACGCAGAAAGACCTCGCCTTGGCTATTGAGCGCAATGCGGTAGCCGTAAAGAGTGGGGTTGCCCTCAAGAGCAGTGCAGAGGAGCTGCGAGCACAGCAGATAAAGCTACAGCAACGGGAGATTGTGCTGAGGACGTCTCGTGCGGGGGCACTATCGTTGCTATCGCAATACACGGGCGAGGCGATCGCTGAGGAGGCAGTGTTAGAAGTACCCACAGAGGCGGCACTCACCCCAGCGGTACGCCCTGAGCAGGAGGCTTATGCGGCACAAAGTGAGACACTTGCCGCCCAAGAACGCACGCTCAGCGACCGCCTATTGCCACAGCTGGCACTCTTTGTGCAAGGAGGCTATGGGCGTCCTGCGCTGAATATGCTCGCCACGGAGGCAAAGACGTACTACATCGGTGGGGTGCGGCTCTCGTGGAGCTTGACGCCGCTCTATACCCTTCACAAGGACAAGGCACTCTTGCGCAACCAACAGAGTGGCGTGGCGGTGCAAAAGCGGCTTTTCGAATTGCAACAGCAGCTCGCAGTAACGCAGCAGCAGACGGAGATCGCGCGGCTCAGGGCTCTCATCACCACGGATGAGGAGCTTATCGCCCTCAGAGGACGCGTAACGGCAACCGCTGCTAAGCAATTGGAGTACGGCACAGGCACCACTACCGACTACTTGACGCACCTCAACGCCGAAGACGAGGCACGCGAGGAGAAAGCCCTGCACGAGATACAACTGCTAATGGCGGAGTATGAGGTTAGCTTTCAGCTTGGAGCTAAATAATAGTTCTTTTGTCTTGATACAAAAGAACCAAAAAATCAAGGCTCTGGATGCTTAGGCGAGAAAGGCAGAAGCTCCTCGCTGAAAATTCCTAAACTCGCTCCCTACGGTCGCTCAAACAGTAGGAATTTTCCACGCTCGTGTCTTTGCCTTTCTCAGCCACGCCTCCAAGGCCACCGCAGATCGGGAAAAAGGTAAGGGTGCAGATTAGGATGCTTATTCAATAGTTAGTGTACTAAATTTAATCGTAAAATAATAAACAATGAAAGTAAGAAATGTTATAACTATAAGCCTTGTTACAGCCTTATTGGTGGCTTGTGGAGGCAAGGGTGATACTCAGACGGCTCAGGGGACGTTTGAGGCGGAAGAAACGCTTATATCGGCGGAAGCTACAGGGGTGCTGAAGTCTTTTGACTTAGAAGAGGGGCAGGTGCTTGCTGAGGGGCAGCAGGTGGGCGCGATTGATAGCTTGCCGCTGTACCTGAAGAAAAAGCAACTCGAGGCACAGATCACGGCGGTGCTGGGTAGGCGTCCTGATGTGGGGGTGCAACTCTCGGCATTGCAGGAGCAGCTTACCACCGCAGAGCGCGAACTGAGGCGCGTGGAAAATCTCGCCCAAGGGGATGCGGCTACCCCTAAGCAGCTCGATGATGCGCGTTCGCAAGTGGCGGTAATCAAGCGGCAGATAGCAGCACAGGCGTCGTCGTTGAATATCAACAGCGGGAGCCTGAGTAAGGAGGCAGTGCCACTGCAAGTGCAGATAGAGCAGGTAGCCGACCAGCTGCGCAAGTGTCGCGTAGTGAATCCCCTCGCAGGGACGGTGCTCAGCAAGTACGCCCAGCCTTACGAGATGGTCGCCACAGGCAAGCCGCTCTACAAAATCGCCGACCTCTCGACCCTCACGCTGCGGGCGTACATCACGGGGGATCAGTTGCCACAGGTGCAAATTGGTCAGCGGGTGAAGGTGCGTACGGATAACGGCGCAGGCGGCTATAACGAGGCGGAGGGGACGATCAGCTGGGTGAGTGCTGAGGCGGAGTTTACCCCTAAGACGATCCTCACCAAAGAGGAACGACAGAACAAGGTATATGCCATAAAAGTGCGTGTGCCCAACCCAGAAGGAAAACTCAAGATAGGGATGTATGGAGAGACAGTTTTTTAGTGCATAATCAATAGTGCATAATGGATAGGAGACAGGCAAATAGATATATACTACACACTATTCACTGCCTCCTAACTTCTCATTTCTAAATTATGACAATAATACTATTTTTAATGGTTTTACTCCCAATAGTGTTTATGGTGCACGATTTTGAGGAGGTGATTATGTTTGAGCAATGGCTTGCAGCCCACCGTGAAGAGTTGCATAAACGCTTCCCTAAGGTGGCGGTTTTTGTAGAAAAACAAGGCTTATTTGAGTGGCGTACGGCTACCTTTGCTGTGGCTGTGGCACACGAGTTTGTACTGCTCTCCGCAGTGAGCTACATTAGCATCTACACAGGAGCTTATGAGTGGTGGTTTGCGGGCTTTATGGCGTACTTCCTACACCTACTTATGCACATCGTCCAATGGCTGGTTTTTAAGCGTTATGTGCCTGTGATTATCACCTCGCTGGCATCACTGCCTTACTGTGGCTATACGCTGTGGTTGTTCTGTGAACAACAATGGCTTAGCATTGGTGAAATGTGCCTTTTTACTCTTGTAGGCGTTATAATCGCCCTGCTAAGTTTTCCTTCAGCTTTTGGGTTGGCAAGACTTTTTAGAAAATATGTACAGAAGTATTAAAACTACTATCTTTGTCCCTTAAAATAAGTATAACAATGAAAAGAGAACAGACAATCATCCGATGGTTTGCGATGTGGTTAGAGCAAAAGGCAGAGGGTATCAGCGATATTTTCACCCCTAACGCCGTGTATATAGAGTGCTGGCGACCCAAATACGTAGGCTTAGCAAAGATACAACACTGGTTTAATGAGTGGAACATACGCGGACGAGTAACGCAGTGGAAGGCAAAGCAGTTTTTCCATAAAGAGGACCAAACCGTGGTACAATGGATTTTTAGCTGTGAGATGAAAGGCGAGGCAGCGCAATCGTTCGAAGGGCTTTCCTTAGTGCGTTTTGATGCGGAGGAAAAAATCTGCTTTTGGCAAGAGTTTGGCTGCAATACAGCCCACTACGACCCTTACGAGTACGGGGCAACCCCTGTATTCAAACCCACTGAAGAAGGCGTGTTTTTCTAAACAAAGAAGGCATATCAGTTTCCTATAAACTCCCATTTTTATAGTATAAAACACAAATAAACCTCATTTCCACAGAAATCAGCCAGTCGAAAAACCAAAAAAATGAACCCCACGTGAACGGCACTTGAACCCCAAGTGAACCCCATATCCTCCCTAACAGAAAATATTTCTGTTCGAGAAAACCTTAGAATAACGGCAAAATATGAACACACATACATCTAACGACCTCATCATCGAGGGGGTAAGCAAGCAGTATAAAACGGGTAATAAAGAGCCTGTACAAGCCCTTAGTGATATTTCCTTAAAAGTGGAAGACGGCGAGCTCTTTGGGCTTATCGGTGCTGACGGGGCGGGCAAGACAACCCTCTTCCGCATTATCGCTACGCTGCTCTTGCCCGATAGCGGCACGGTGCGCGTATGCGGCTACGATGTGCTCAATGATATGCAGGCGATACGCAACATCGTGGGCTATATGCCTGGGAAGTTCTCCCTCTACCAAGACCTCAGCGTGGAGGAAAACCTGCGCTTCTTTGCCGCCGTCTTTGGCACGACAGTCGAGGCAAATTACGGGCTTATCAAGGACATCTACGAGCAGATTGCGCCCTTCAAAACACGGCGCGCGGGCAAGCTCTCGGGGGGTATGAAGCAGAAGCTCGCCCTCTGTTGCGCGCTTATCCACCGTCCGCGCCTGCTGCTCTTAGACGAGCCCACTACAGGGGTGGACAGCGTTTCGCGACAAGAGTTCTGGGAGATGCTGCGCCGCCTGAAAAAGGAAGGCATCACCATCGTGGTCTCTACCCCCTATATGGATGAGGCTTCGCTCTGCCAGCGCATTGCGCTCATACAAGGAGGCAAATTGCTGGGTATCAACACCCCTCAGGGCATCATTAAGGGCTATGGCGAGCGGCTTTACGCCGTAAAGGCAACCGAGATGAGTGTCCTCCTACGCACGCTCAGCAGTTGCCCCAAAGTGAGCAGTGCCAACGCCTTTGGGGAGTATCACCACATCACTCTTGCCACAGGGGCGACTATTGATGAGGTAGTGCAGTACGCCGAGACACAAGGCTTGCAGGGGGTAGCGGCAAAGGAAATCACCCCTACGGTGGAGGATTGTTTTATGAAGCTGATGAGGCAGGCGTGAGGTGTGGGGTCTGAGGTATGAGGAACGCACCTCTAATACGGACACTGATCGGACGCTGTACGGATTCATTACGAACACTGATCGGAGTTTAGTATTACCACAGTATTAAGTTAGTATTAGGTTAGTATTAGGTTTAGCGAATAATCCTCGAAAGATGAACGAATTATAAACCTACAAAAATGCCTACTTAAAGGTTATAAATATGCAAACAAAAGATAGCAAAATAGTCATCAAAACCCATAACCTCACCAAACGCTTTGGGGATTTTATTGCGACCAATGCCATCAGCTTTGAGGTGTATGCAGGGGAGATCTTTGGGTTCCTCGGGGCGAATGGTGCAGGCAAAACCACTGCGATGAAGATGCTCTGCGGGCTCTCCACGCCTTCCTCTGGCGAGGCGCAGGTGGCGGGCTTTGACGTATACACCCAAGCGGAGGAAATCAAGAAGAATATCGGCTATATGAGTCAGAAGTTTTCGCTCTATGAAGACCTTACCGTGCGGGAGAACATCGAGCTTTTCGGCGGCATCTATGGGCTAACAGATAAGGAGCTAAAAGAGAAGAGTCGCGCCTTGCTCACCCGCTTGCAGTTGGAGCGTGAGGCAAAGACCTTAGTCGCCTCCCTGCCATTAGGTTGGAAGCAGAAGCTCGCCTTCTCGGTGGCAGTGCTACACGACCCTAAAATCGTCTTCTTAGACGAACCTACGGGCGGGGTAGACCCCATCACACGGCGGCAGTTCTGGGACTTGATTTACGAGGTCTCCGACCGCGGCATCACCGTCTTCGTAACTACTCACTATATGGACGAGGCGGAGTACTGCAACCGTATCTCAATGATGGTCGATGGGGTGATGAAAGCCCTCGACAGTCCCGCCGCACTCAAGCAGCAATTTGGCAAAACCACAATGGACGAGGTGTTCTACGAGCTGGCACGTGGGGCAGAAAGGAGTGAGTAACTAACAACGACAAGCTATGTTATTATCATTTATACGAAAGGAATTTTACCATATACTGCGCGATCGCAAGACGCTGCTGATGCTCATCGGTATGCCTGTGGCGCAGATACTGCTCTTTGGCTTTGCGCTGACCAATGAGGTGAAGGATACCCCTACGGTTATCGTCAGTGAGGGGCGCGATGCGGTAGTACGCACACTCGGTGAGCGGTTTGCCCACAGTCGGCAGTTCGCCGTAAAGGACTACCTCGCTACCACTGAGGAAGTAGGGGCGGCGTTTCGAGCGAATAAGGCAAAGCTCGCTGTGGTGCTGCCTCAGGGCATCGAGCGGCGACTTATGCGCGGCGAGCACGTGCAGATAGCCCTTATCACCGATGCCAGCAATCCTAATGAGGCATCGACCTTAGTGAGCTACGCCTCGGCGGTGATTGCCAGCTATCTGAAGGAGGTAGTGCCTCCTGTGAATCAAGCGCAGGTGGAGTTGGTGAGCGGAGGCAAGTCGATAGGCGTACTCACCACGCTGCTCTACAATCCCGAGCTGAAAGAGTCGTACAACTTTGTGCCTGGGGTGCTTTCGCTGATATTGATGCTGATATGCGTACTGATGACCTCCGTATCCATAGTGCGCGAAAAGGAAATGGGCACAATGGAGGTGCTGCTCGTCTCGCCCGTGCGCCCACTGACGCTCATCTTGGCAAAGGCAGTGCCTTATCTGCTCATCTCAGTGGTGAACTTTCTGGTGATACTGCTCATCAGCGTAACCCTGCTCGATATGCCTGTGCGCGGCAGTGTAGGGCTGCTCTTCTTTGAGAGCGTACTGCTGATATTTGTAGCCCTCTCACTGGGGCTGCTCATCTCCAATAGCACCGAGAGTCAGCAAACGGCGATGTTGCTCTCCCTAATGGGTATGATGATTCCCACGCTGCTCTTCACGGGCTTTATGTTCCCCATAGAGAATATGCCCGTAGCCTTGCAATACATCTCCAATATAGTGCCTACACGCTGGTATTACGTCATCGTCAAGAGCATAATGCTCAAGGGATTAGGCTTTGGTGCGATATGGAAAGAGACGCTTATCCTCGCCGCTATGGCAGTGGTGCTGGTTGGGGTAAGTGTGGTTAAATTTAAAAAGAGATTAGAATGAGAACCTTACGTTTTTTACTCCGCAAGGAGTTCCGACAGATATTCCGCAACAGGTCGATTGTGGCGATGATGCTCATTGCCCCGATTATGCAGTTGCTTATTTTGCCGCTGGCAGCCAATTACGAGGTGAAGAATATCCACCTCTCTGTGGTGGATAACGATAGGAGTACCTATTCGCAAGACCTCTTGGAGCGTATCACTGCCTCAGGTTATTTTATCTTGGAGCGTTATAGCAGTTCGTATGATGAGGCATTGGGCGATGTAGAAACCGACCGTTCCGATGTGGTGCTGAGCATTCCCCAAGGCTTCGAGCGCGACCTGGTGCGTGAAGGGAAGGCTACGCTCGCCCTCGCGGTGAACTCTATCAATGGGGTAAAAGCTACAATGGGTAATGCCTATCTTGGGCAGATTGTGCAACGATATAACGCTCAGTTGCAGTCCTCCGCTGGGGGGAATAGGGTAGAGGTAGTGCCTGCTTATTGGTTTAACCCCACGCTGAACTTCCGTCTCTTTATCGTGCCTGCGATCCTTGGTATGCTCGTTACGATGGTCTGTGGCTATATGTGCGCGCTGAATATCGTCAAGGAGAAAGAGGTCGGCACTATGGAGCAAATCAACGTAACGCCCGTGAAGAAATGGCAATTTATCTTGGCAAAGCTCGTGCCCTTTTGGTGTATCGGTATGTTCGTCTTCACCCTCGGACTCTTTGGGGTGGGCTATTTAGTGTATGGTATTGTGCCTGTGGGCAATGTGCTGTTGCTCTACGGCTATTTGGCGGTATATTTGGTGGCACTTTTGGGCTTTGCCCTGCTCATATCCACCTACTCTGAGACGCAGCAACAGGCGATGTCGGTGGCTTATTTCTTTATGATGATCTTCATCCTGATGAGCGGTATGTTCACCTCCATCGATAGTATGCCACTATGGGCAAAAGCGATTGCACGTGCCAATCCTGTGAGTTACTTTATCGAAGTGGTGCGCAGCATAGTACTCAAAGGCAGCGGCTTTAAAGACCTGTGGGTAAATTTCGCAATGCTCATAGCCTTTGCCCTCCTCTTAAACACTTGGGCAATACGCAATTATAAAAAGACGAATTAGAGAGCAGAGAGCAATGAGTAAAGAGTAATGAGCACGGCGCGTTAGCTATTTACTCTCTACTCATTACTTTCTATTTTAAAGACGTTTCTTCACGCATTGTGGTGATTTCCTCGAAAGTGTCGGCTGCGTAGATATACATCACATCGCCTTGGAGGGCAGCAAAGACCTCTGGCAGGCGTAGGGCAGCCTTGAAGGCATCACCATAGCGTGAGCGCAGTTCGGCATCGCTGTAACGGTAGGTATTGCAGTCGCGGCGTGTGGTGGCTAAGCCATAGCGATGGGCTTTCTCCACAGGGGTTTGCAGGCTGTCAGTAACCACTTTGGCGTATATGGCGAACTGATCCTGTGCGTGGGTGTAGTTATACACATCTAAAGAGTAAGTACCTGCGGGGCGATTGTTGTACTCAATGGCAATATAGCTGCCATCGGGACGCTTGAAGAACTCGATGTGGAAGAACCGCTCGCGCATACCAAAAGCCTTAATATCCGCACGTCCGTAGGCTACAAGCTGTGGATCGAGGTCTTTCTCGATGTAGTAGCCGCAATCCAAATCGGGGTTAGTGAGCAAGTCGAGCGGGGTGTGGTAATAGGTCATTCCGCACTCGTAGACGATGTTGCCCTCACGGTCTAAAATGCCGTCGTAAGTGGTGATAACTCCATCGGTGATAAACTGTTCTAAGAAGTAAGGATGCTGCTCGCCCCAAGAGGTAGCGAAGTGTGCGACATCTTCCTGCGAACTCAGCTTGTAAGTAGCTGCCGCCCCTACTCCACTGTCGGGCTTGGCAATCAGCGGTAAGCCGAGTGCCGCCACTGCCTCAGCGATCTCCGCACGCGAAGTTACCAAGCGACCTGCGGCAACAGGTACCCCTGCCTTGATAAAGCACTTCTTCATCTCCGACTTGTATTTAGTTTTTCTCAGCTCAGCCTCCTTAAGTCCGAAGATGTTGAACTGCTCTCGGAGTTGGGCATCAAGGGTAAGCCAATGTTCGTTCTGCGACTCAATGCGGTCGATCGCTCCGTGTTTGTAGAAGAGGTAAGCGACTGCCCGTTTCACTTCCGTTATGTCTTCGAGATTCTGCACGCGAAAGTACTCCGTAAGGGCAGCCTTCAGAGGGGCATCGAGTTGCTCATAAGATTCCTGTCCTATACCAAGGACATTTACGCCTGCCTTGTGAAGCTCTATAGCGAACTTTTGAAAGTTCTGCGGAAAATAAGGAGAAATAATGATGTAATTCATAAGTAATTAGGTTTGAGGCTTGAGGTATGGGGTATGAGTCACTAAGATCTCAAGCCTGACGCCTAAAACCTTAAGCCTATTTCACGGCAAAAGTAGTAAATAATGAGTAGAGAGCAATAAGTAGAGAGCAATTTTTTTGTTTAGAGGTTAGAGAGCAGTGCATAGCTTTACTCTCTACTCTTTGCTCATTAATTTATTATTTTGTACCTTTGCCGTCTGAAAGATACTTTGTTATGAGTAAGAAAACGGATTTAAGTACGCAGGAGAAGATACTTGAGGCAGCACGCAAACTCTTTATTGAGCGGGGCTATGCGGCGACTACCGCACGTGATATTGCTGTGGAGGCGGGCACAAACCTCGCGCTACTGAATTATCACTTTAAGAGTAAGGAGCTGCTCTTTCAGCGGGTGGTGCAGGAGAGTATGCAGACGTTCTTTGGGGTGATTGCGCCTGTTATCAATAATGAGACGATGAGCCTTGATGAGAAACTGAAAACACTGATCGATAACTATATCGGGCTACTGCTGGAGAACCCTCGTATGCCGATGTTTATAATGCATATCATTGACAGCAATCCTCACTTTGTGGGGGGACTGATTGATGTGCGTGAGGTGCTGGAACGGTCGTCTCTCGCAGGGCAGATTAAGGAGGTAAACCCTTTGATGGATGTCAGGCAGTTTGTTACGGCACTGTTGGGTATGGTGATCTTCCCTTTTATGGCGCGCAGTACGATCTTTAAGGCTAAGGAGTTTAAAGCAGAGATGCTAAAACGCAAGGAACTTATATATAAATGGGGGAAGATGATGCTTGATAGTCAGTGAGTTGAGAATGATAGTGTATTTATGAGTAAAATTATAGTCATTGGTACAACAGGACTTGTAGGCAGCACCAAAGCAAAAGAATTGGAGAAACTACCCTGTGTGTGCGAATTGAGGCTGTATTTTTTGTTTGTTTGGTAGGGGTGGAGCGCGATAAAAAGTATTTTATGTGTGAAATGTTTTTTTATTACGGATTTTTGTTATACCTTTGCCCCTCAAATCGCTAATGTTGATTTATTAAAAGCTACATTACTATGCCGAGGATTTATTACAGAGAGCGTAAACTTCACGGGCTTCCCTTTAAGAATGACGTGATTACGCCGAACTTTTTCAACCGAATTATCGATAAGGCGTCTTACATTGCTGAGGATGCTTTGCATATTTTTGAGCTGCCACAGAAGAGTGGTGGCCTGCTGTTTTGGCGGCGTGAGAAAGGCTTTAAGTACGCTGTGATTTGGAACAACGAGAAGCCTCATACCACTTACGAGTATGGTGATTTCTACCTGCCAAAGGCGATCGTTTTCTTTGACGAGAAGGATGCTTACTTCCCTTCGGATTATTACTTTATCGTGAGCATTGATAACCAGTTGGAGCTCAGCCATAGCAAAGCGGGTGCCGACACTACGTGGTATGAGCAGCCTATCCTCAGGCGTGAGGTAACCAACCCTAAGCTCATCAAGCGCTTCGAGCGTTCGATGAAGGAACTTTACCAATGCTTAAAATAATGTATAGTGTATAATGTATAATTGATAATGATTTTATCCGCAATTATACATTATTTTTCTATATATTATTACTGCACATTATTCATTATACATTATTTATTATACATTGTTTACAGATATTTATGATGTGATCGTAGTAGGCGCAGGGCACGCGGGAAGCGAGGCGGCTGCGGCTGCGGCGAATATGGGAGCGCGTACGCTGCTCATCACGATGAACTTACAGCATATCGCACAGATGTCGTGCAACCCTGCTATGGGCGGGATTGCCAAGGGGCAAATCGTGCGCGAAATCGATGCGCTGGGCGGCTATAGCGGTATTATCACCGATAAAACGGCGATCCAATTTAAGATGCTCAACCAATCGAAAGGACCCGCGATGTGGAGTCTGCGCGCACAGAGTGATCGGATGCGTTTCTCGGAAGCGTGGCGACTGCGCTTGGAGAGTTTGCCGATGCTTGATTTATTTCAGGATATGGTAACCGACTTGGTGATTGAGCACGGCAAGGTGTGCGGGGTAGTAACCGCCTTGGGCGTAACTATCAAAGCGCGGGCTGTGGTGCTCACCAATGGTACATTCCTCAATGGGGTGATCCACATTGGGCTGAAACAGTTTGGCGGTGGGAGAGCAGGCGAAGGCGCTGCGCGTGGCATTACCGAACGGCTCGTAGCAGAGGGCTTTGAGGCTGGGCGTATGAAGACAGGCACCCCGCCACGGGTAGATGCCCGCTCACTCGATTTTACGAAGATGATCCCCCAACCTGGCGATGCGCACCCACAGAAGTTTTCTTTTTCAGCAGAAACTCAGCCGCTCGCTGTGCAAAAGGATTGCTATATGGCTTACACGAGCGAGCGCGTGCACGCGCTATTGCGCACGGGCTTTGACCGCTCGCCGATGTTCACAGGACGCATACAAGGCGTGGGACCTCGCTATTGCCCCTCAATAGAAGATAAAATCAATCGCTTTGCGGATAAGGATAGGCATCAGCTCTTTATCGAACCCGAGGGCTGGCATACGGTGGAGATGTATGTGAATGGGTTTTCGACCTCGCTGCCTGAGGACGTGCAGTTTGCGGCACTGAGAGCAGTGGAAGGCTTTGAGCGGGTGAAGTTCTTGCGCCCAGGTTACGCCATTGAATACGACTACTTCCCTCCGACACAGTTGCGGCATAGCTTAGAGACCAAGCTCGTGGAGCATCTTTACTTTGCGGGGCAAATCAACGGGACTACAGGTTATGAGGAGGCAGCCGCGCAAGGGCTGATGGCAGGCATCAATGCGGTACTCAAATTGCGCGAACAGGAGCCTTTTGTGCTACGCCGCGATGAGGCGTACATTGGGGTACTCATTGACGACCTCATCACTAAGGGCACAGAAGAGCCCTATCGTATGTTTACCTCGCGGGCGGAATATCGCACGTTGCTCAGGCAAGACAATGCCGATAGCAGGCTTACGCCGCTGGGGTATCAGCTCGGGACAGTAACAGAGGAGCGTATGCGCGCCTTTGAGGCTAAGGAAGCTCAGGCGAGGGACTTTATCGCGTTTATACAAGAACTAAGTGTAAAGCCCGAAGAGGTAAACCCCATATTGGAACGGTATCAGTCCTCACCGATGAAGCAGGGTGATAAGATGCAGAAAGTACTTTCGCGCCCCGATGTAACCTTGGAGGATTTTGAGACGATACCTGCCGTAGCAAGCTATATTGCCGAGCATCATATCACAGCGGAGGTAAAGGAGCGCGCAGAGATAGAAGTGAAGTACGCCGGCTATATTGAGAAAGAGAAGCACAATGCCGATAAGCTCAGCAGGTTAGAGCATATCCGCATTCCTGAGAGCTTTGATTATGACCGTCTGACTTCGCTCTCTTTTGAGGCACGTGAGAAGCTCAAGAAGATACGCCCTACTACCTTGGCACAGGCAGGGCGCATTAGCGGGGTGTCGCCAGCGGATGTCAGTATCTTGCTCATCTATATGGGGAGATGATAGGATAATGAATAATGTATAATGCATAATGAATAATGTATCATAAGCTAACGCGCTGAGAGAGGTTCTTTCAGCGCGTTTATTATTTGTATATAAGCGTTGGAAGTAGGGGGCTGTTTTTGTGTTTATTAAAATACTTCTTTTATTGATTTATTAATAATAATTTATATAAATTATTATTATTTCATTAATAAAATAATACTTTGTGTCGTGTTATTAATATATTGTAAAAGATTTTAATTCTATTAAAATGCATTTGTACTATATTTAATTTCTATTAAATTCATATATATATATATATATACTGTTTTAGCTATTATTTTATTTGTTAAATATATTAACATAGTTATTTATATATTACTGAATTACAGTCGTTTTATAAACTAAATATGTTAAAATATTTGTTAAATTTGATTAAATATTTGACAAAAGTATGTTTATGTTATTACATTTGCATCGTTAAAATTACTTTATGGAGAGGAGTTTATGCTAGCTAAATGGATACTTCATAAAGTGATTAGAGTTAATGTTTCACTTTTATAATTTTAAAGACGTATGAGAAAGTTAGATTTTAAACAAATGGAAAATGTGCAGGGCGGATATAACTGCGTTGGACTATCAAAGGGCTTAAAAGGAGCTGCGACTATAATGAGTATAGCAACAGCTGTAACAGGATTTGGTGCTGTAATTTCAGCAAGCGTTTTTGCTGCTGGATTTACTGCTGAATTATTAGGATGCTAAAACTAAGCCTATGGATTTAGCACTTCATTTTGATAAGAATTATTTGATTTATTTGCTCAATGGTGAAGTTTGGGTAGACGGTAAGTTATATGATTCTTTTAAAGTTAGGGACAGGGAGAAGCGATTGCGACTTCCTGAGAATGCGAATGAGGTACAATTGAAAATTGCTAAGTATACTTCAATGCCTATTTCTTTGCAAGAGCTAAAATAAGAAGAGGTTACAAAGGCAAAAGTATACAGTAAAATAACAAATGTGTTTTTTACATTTGCCTATATTTTTGTATTGATATTTGCTCTTTATCCAAGTGTTGCTTTTGCATTGGGGTATAGCTGGAATCCGTATCTTGACTTAGCTTTCTTTATTCCTTTTCTGTTATTTGCTTATAAGCAAACATTTCAGCGAAAAGGGATATTAGTAGTAGAGAAAGAGTTTTAGAATATTTTCTAAAAGATATTGTTACAATTCTATTTTAAGAGAGTTTCTTCATCCGTTAGGATTATAAATTAACTTGCTCTTCTCCTTGTGAGAGATTGCAAGGAGAAGAGCGCAATACCTGAAAACTTACTTTATAAAGAGGAGTTTATGCTAGCTAAATGGATACTTTATAGAGTGATTAGAGTTAATGTTTCACTTTTAAATTATTAAAGAGTATGAAAAGACTTAATTTAAAACAAATGGAAAATGTGCAGGGAGGAGGCAAAGGACGTGAGTGCCTACTTCGTGGAGCTGCTTTAACTGCAACCATTGCCTTAGGATTTATTAGTGCTGGTTTTTGGGAGGTTTCAGCAGGTATTGTCGCAGATAGTGCTCATTGTTTTTAGTATTGTACAAAAATGAGAACAGGTAGAAAAGAAATCAAAGTGTACTTGATAGCGAATGGCTTATTTCTTCTATCTTCGTATATTTTTTTAGGAAGTGATATACTTGATCTAGCAACAATAAAAGGAATATTTATTTTGCCAGCATTAATTATCACACTATATTACCTTATTCAGAGTATTGAGATGAAAGAAATTACAAGGTACTCAGCAGTAAGTAGCTTATTTCTTCTATCTTCATATATCTTCTTGGAAAACGGCATGTTGAATATAGAAGCTATAAGAAGAGTCTTCATTTTGCCAATATTGATTATTACTGTATCTTCTTTTATTACAACAATTTTAAAAGAGAAAAAAAGTAGTAACAATATGAGATGAGAAAGTTTTACTAAAATATTAAATCAGTAAAGTATGAAAAGAATAGATTTTAATCGAATGGTTTCTGTAAAAGGAGGCGTAAATTGTTTTTTATGGGGAGCTTTTTCACTGACAACTCCTGGTATAATTTTTAATCTTATTGATGTAATAGATGGCAAAAGTTATATAGGAGATTGTTGGAATAGTTAAAATTTTCCTTAGACTTGGTTCTTGAATAAGAATCTTACTTAGTATAATATTAACCTGCTCTTCTCCTTGCAGTCTTTCACAAGGAGAAGAGCACAATACAAAAAAAAATACGCTATAAAGAGAATTTTGTTTCTCCCTAAGTTTAAAAATAAATATTTATGGAACATTATAAGATTTTTTCTTTGGGGAGATTGGATATTAATAAATATAATTACTTTGTACTATCCTTAGTGATATTTTCCTTAGTATCTCTACAATGTGTTTTTGTAATATATTATGATAGTGGATATAAGACAGGTATAGTAATATTTCTATCATTTTTTTTGGTTTTTGCAGTTTGGTTTTTTGTCAGAAGTATGTATAGAAAGAGTGAAATAATCTATCATATCTCTCACTCAAAAGAAGAAAATAAAGCTATTTTATCGGAACTAATAAATAAAAAACAAATGAAACTTAAGGATATTCAAGAATCTCCAGATTTAGAATATACTTATTTTACAATGTGTAAGGGAAGGAAAACCTATGAACTTACTTTTTACATTTGTGAGAAAGTGATTGCTTTTAATGTTAGAAACAAATATGATCAGGGGAATTTTGACTTTCGTAGAAATCAAATAGAAAAAGAGATATCTAAATTTATTGAAGAATATAAGAGTGATTCCAAAATAGAATTACAAGTAAATAATTATGAATTGAAAGAGACAAACATTTATAAATTAGGATGATATGGCTGTTAAAGGGTTTAAAATATGAACCTGTTTAAACTTTTATTTTTCTAAGGAAGAAAAAACTGAATGCTAATAGATGCATCGCCACCCAATTGACACCTAACTTTTCATATCTGACCAATAAAGCTTTTTGCCCATCTATCCAAGCATTAGCCCTTTCTATTGTAAATCTTCTTTCGTATAACTTTTCATCAAAATAATTATCTCTTTCACCTCCATTTCTTGGGTTTCCCTTGATATTAGCAACAATATCTTTACTCTCTAAATAATCTCTAACTGACTGACTATCAAAACCTGCATCTGCATTTATAAATAGTCCCTCTGTATTTATATCAGCCTGTTCTAAGAACTCAAAAATAGCCTTTAGATTCTTCTCTATTTCGTACAGGTCATTATGATTTCCTGCCATTGGAGGACTCATTGCTAACATTTGTCTCTGATTATCACAAAGGAAAATAGCATTTGTCGTATTAGCTACTTTTCTACCTTGAAACCCTCTACTTTCTCCTCCTTTTGTCTTACTATGGCTACCATCTATTTGAGCACAAGAAAGATCTAACTTACTCTTGTTTTTCTCTAAAATATTAAGCCATACCCTCTGAAATGAGCCGTCTTTGCTCCACTTGTTAAAGTAGTAATAGATGGTGTTCCAAGAGATTTCTCCCTCTTCAAATTGCTCTTTTATAGGAATTTCTCTCCACTGACATCCTGTTTTTAATCTCTTAAAAATCAGTGTAATAATTTTCATAAGACAGAATTTTGAAGAAAATCCTCGTTTTCCTACACTCAAAAAAGGTATAATCCAATTAATTATTGTATCTTTGCACATAGTTCCAGTTTTTTTTTAGATTTTTAGTTTGACAATACAAAAGTACTAAAAATTCTGGAACTTCTTTATTTTTGAAAAGTTTACATATTTACAAAATACTTTGTGAGATTAAAATATATTTTGTATCTTTGCAGTTCGTAAACGATTTTAATAGATGCAAGAAGAGAATAAACCAACAACTACCGAGACTGAGCGCTCGAATAATTTTATAGAGAATATCATCGAAGAAGACCTTGCTAACGGTCTGGATTATAAAAAGTTGCGATTTCGTTTTCCCCCTGAGCCGAATGGGTATTTGCACTTGGGGCACGCCAGCGCGATATGCCTGAACTTTGGGCTCGGATTGCGCTATGGAGCGCCTGTAAATCTGCGTTTTGACGATACCAACCCCAGCAAGGAGGAGCAGGAGTACGTCGATGCTATCAAGCACGATGTGGCTTGGTTGGGCTTTGAGTGGGACAAAGAATGCTACGCTTCCGATTATTTTCAGGAGTTGTACGACTGGGCGGTGTTGCTCATTGAGAAAGGCAAAGCGTACGTAGACGGGCAGACTTCGGAGGCGATTGCAGCGCAGAAGGGTACGCCTACGCAGGCGGGCACTGAGAGCCCGTATCGCAACACGAGTGTGGAGGAGAACTTGGCACTCTTTGAGCGTATGAAGAATGGCGAATTTGAGGCTGGCAAATACGTGCTGCGCGCTAAGATAGATATGGCATCGCCCAATATGCTGATGCGCGACCCAATAATGTATCGCATTATGCACGCTTCGCATCACCGTACGGGCGACAAATGGCATATCTACCCGATGTATGATTGGGCACACGGCGAGAGCGACTACCTCGAGCAAATAAGCCACTCGCTTTGTACGTTGGAGTTTCTGCCCCATAGGGAGCTCTACGATTGGTTTTTAGATCAGCTTTACGACGAGGCAAAAGTACGCCCTAAGCAGCGCGAGTTTGCCCGCAGGAATCTCAGTCATACCATAGTGAGCAAGCGCAAGTTGCTGCAATTGGTAACTGAGGGCTACGTCAGCGGGTGGGACGATCCGCGTATGCCCACCATCTCAGGCTTGAGACGCAGAGGCTACACCGCAGCGGCGATTCGCAAGTTTGCCGACACTATTGGGATTGCTAAGCGCGAGAACCTCATCGACGTGTCGCTGTTGGAGTTCTGCGTGCGTGAGGACTTGAACAAGAAGGCGAACCGTGTGATGGCAGTGCTCGACCCTGTGAAGGTTGTCATTGACAATTACCCAGAAGGAGGGGAGGAGTGGCTTAGCATTGAGAATAATCCTGAGGCGGAGGAAATGACTTATAGGCAAGTGCCTTTCAGCCGTGAGCTATATATTGAGTGTGAGGATTTTAGAGAGGAGGCGGACAAGAAGTATTTCCGCTTGAAACTCGGTGGTGAGGTGCGGCTCAAGGGGGCGTATATCATCAAGGCAGAAAGCGTAGAGAAAGATGCACAGGGCAATATCACAGCGATACACTGCACTTACGAACCTGACAGCAAGAGCGGTAGCGGCACTGAGGCGAGCACGCGTAAGGTGAAGGGCACGCTGCATTGGGTATCGGCAGCGCACGCTGTGGAGGCAGAGGTACGGCTCTACGATCGCCTGTTTACTGTAGCAGAACCCGATAGGCAGGAGCAGGATTTCTTGACTTTTATCAATCCCGATTCCTTAAAAGTGGTAAAGGGGTATGCTGAACCGAGCTTGAAGGAGTTGAAGGTAGGCGATACGGTACAGTTTCAGCGTTTGGGCTACTTCTGTGTAGATCCTGATAGCAGTACTGAAAAGTTGGTGTTTAACAAGACCGTAGGACTGAAAGACACTTGGGGTGCGACGCGCACACCGAATTAATAATGAGGAGGCTGTTTTACATAGTGCTGGTGCTGAGTGCTTTTGGAGTAAAGGCGCAGGAACGAATTATAGAAATTAGCAGGACTTTTTCAGGAGATATGGGTTACAGCTCTATTATTATTGATGAGAAAAAAACAGTCTTTACATCTATTTCATATATGAGAGCAGGAGAGGATAATTATAAGGAGAGGTGCACTAAGGGGTGGGATGAGTTTGTAAAGGGAATTGATTTAGAAGCATTTAAACAGATAAAGGGAAAGGTTATATACGACGCATCTGTTACTATTACCATTAAGACCAATAAGGGTACGTATAGTAAGGATAATGGGAATGGTGCTCAATGGGAGTGGATTACAAAGTATGTAGATGCTTGCCGGAAACGCTTATAAATAGGGTTAAAATGTTTTACATAGTGCTGGTGTTGAGTGCTTTTGGAGTGAGGGCGCAGGAGAAAGAGGTGGTGCGAGCAGTCGGTCTTGAATTGGAAGGCGGGCGAGCGATGTATGAAGCGCGGTATTTTATTGATAAGGACACCACTGCCTACAAGATGGTTTATAAAGGCAAGCACAATAGCAAGCCTGTAACCACTGTGAAGAGCACAGTGAATTGGTGGGGACTTGTAAAGCAGATTGACATTGTGGCGTTTAAAGCGGTGAGAGAGGGTGAGAGCGAAAGTGCTTATAACGGAATGGATAAGACCATTGTGATTGAGACAGATAGAGGTGAGTATCGCAAGCGCAACGGGGCACGGAGTGGCTATTGGAACCAGCTTTATTGGGAGATCACGGGGCGGTTTGAAGAAGAAAAAGAATAATATTAAAATAATTAACAATATGAAAAAGTTTTTTTTAGCATTCTGTTTAGTTTGCACCTTTGCTACCTATGCACAAGATGAATCGAAGCAACCCACAAAAGAAGAAATAAGGTCTATATCGCTTGCTTTTTTAGGAGGTAGGTCAAAGTCGTACCCTATTTATATTGTTGATAAGGATTCAACGATATGTCGCACTGTGTCAATTGATAAAGTTAAGAAGCCTACTAAGGGGTGGAATATATTGGTAAAGAGTATTGATGTGGATCAGTTCAAAGCGATAGAAGAGGGACCGAGTCGCAGTCCTGATATGGATAAAATTATTTTTGTAATTACTGATAGGGGAGAATACTCAAAGATGAATGGCAATGACAATAAACTTTGGGACTGGCTTTTCAAAGAAATATGGGGTCGATTTAGAGAGTATTAATAGTGGTAAGCGACTGATTATTTGTAAGAAAAGCACTCTTTTTATAATTAATTATTAAATTTTAGCGAAAGAGTATTATATAAATGTTATATCGTAATTTGTTGTAAATAAATAATATAGAGATATTTCTTGAAACAACGTTATATTTATAACAAAATAATTATATAAAAATCTTGCATATAAAGAGAAATAGATCTATCTTTGTCCCGAAATTTAATAAGAAGTATCTAATCTAGCAATGAAAAAATGTAAATTAATCGTTCTAACTGTGGCAATGCTATGCATTGGGCTGTTGTCTTGCAAAAAAGACAATGATAGGGAATCGGCTTTAGGGTTATTACCAGATAAGGTAAAAGTGGCTGAGGGGGAAACTGCTTTTGTAAAGGTGTCCTCACAGACAAACTTAAAGCAACCTATTTCATCTAAAAAAGAGATAGCGACTGCTGACTTTACTGGGGTTGCTACACAACTTAAAATCACTGGTAAAAAGGTAGGGACTGCTAATGTGGATGTCTATGACTTATTGGGTAATAAGGCTACTATTGAGGTAACTGTAACTCCTAAAACCAAGGAAGAGAAAAATGGCTTTGAAGTAGAGGCTAAGATGCTATTTCTCAAAGAAAGAGTAGAAAAAGAGATAACCGATAGAGTACTGAAAGGCTCAGGCAATTACAAGATTGAATCACTATCAAGTGCAGCTACTACTGTAAGACAAGATGGAGGAAAGTTGTTCGTAACAGGCATTGCCAAAGGAGTTTCAGGTAAAATACGTATCTCAGATGAGAAACTTTATAAAGACGGCTTTGAGATACCTGTGTATGTAACTATACCTTTTGAACCATTAAATGCGCCAAGCACTATTGAAGTAGGCGTTGAGTATCAGATTTCTTTTAATGGTATTTATGAGAAAATAGGTGATATCGAAACAAACGGTTATGCACAAGTAAATTATATCCGTACTCCTAAGAAAAATCAAACAGGACAGGTTATACCAGACCAGTATGATTATACAGGTATAACAGTAAAAGGGTTAAGTGTGGGCAATGCTATTATCACAATTAAGAATGGTGATGAGCAGACGTGTGAACTAAGACTGAAAGTAGTACAACCAAGTGGGGATAAATACTTTGACATTAAAGATGGCGTATTGCTTAAAATAAAAGCAGGTGTAACATTACCTACAGATGTTACTATCCCAGCAGAAGTGACCAAAGTAGCTGAGTTTGCCTTTCAGGGGCACCCAGAAGTAAAGACTATCAACTTTAATAATGTTACTGAGATAGTAGGTAGCTTATTTAATAATAAAGCTAACCCTATAGGGATTCAACTTACTTCTGTAACAATGCCTAAGGTACAAAAAGTGGGCTATGATACATTTAGAAACGCAAAGCAGTTAAAAGTTATTGACTTTCCTGCTACATTAACACACTTAGGTAATGAATCTCTTCACGGATGTACAATCTTACAAAAGGTTGTTTTTAGAGGAGCTACCCCACCGAAAGGTTTAACTTCACTGCCTCAAACAATTATACCAGGTGTAAAGAGAGAGGTACAAGAATTAGCTAATGCAGCGGGAGCTTTTGATTCAAGTAATGCTAATAATAGATATTTATATGTACAAGAGTCTTCAATAGGAGAGTATAGCAGGCAGCTACAAGCAGCTTCTAACTTTAGAGGAGGCGGTACTGCGGATAAAAGTGTTTTACCACTTACAAGGTTATAATAAAGAATTTTAATTACTAAATACTTACAGCGCGATGAGTAAGCTCATCGCGCTGTTCTTTATAATATATTAGGTGAAAATAAATCAGCTTTTGCTTGCTTTGTATAATTTATTGTTGTACCTTTGTGGGATAGAAATCAAGAATAAATTGTATTATGAAACAAAGAGTACCCGTATCACAGATTATGACCCGAGAGTTGGTAACGCTCTCTCCTACCGATTCGCTCTATGAGGCAGAGCGTTTGTTTAAGAAACACAACATCCGCCATATACCCGTAGTGGAAGGCGATAGGATTATTGGTATTGTAAGTTATTCCGACCTATTGCGCATTAGCTTTGCTGATATGACCGATGGCGAGGAAGAGGTAACTTCGGTGGTGTACGATATGTACACAATCCCGCAGATAATGGCTAAGACACCCTTAACCGTTGAGGCAGACACTTCTATTAAGGAAGTAGCTGAAATACTCGCTAAACAGAGTTTCCACTCTATCCCAGTGCTTGATAAAGGTAAGTTGGTAGGTTTGGTAACCACTACCGACTTGATACGTTACCTTTTAGAGCAGTATTAATTAGTAATAATCATTGATTTTAAGGCTATACTCATTGTTGGGTGTAGCTTTTTTTACGGGTCTTTTTAAAAGATTTGTAGCATTGTATTATACGTATAATGAGTGAGTTATGTTGTAAAAACAGATGTATAGCTATTAGTTTTAAAAATAATTTTATAAAATATCTAATAAATAATTTTAGCATTATCTAAAAATGTTTTACCTTTGCTGCGAATTAAGTTTAACAATCATAAAGAACTGAGTTATATGAAGACGTATTTAATAGGTGCTGTGATGTTGATCAGCACGTTAGGATTTACCCAGAATGCTACAATTAGGGGGAGAATTACCTCGGACAACCAAGCGGTGGAGGCTGTATCAATTCTCTTAGAGGCAAGAGGACACAAGAAATGGACGGTATCTGACCGCAATGGTAATTATGAACTCAACCTACCAGCAGGTGAGTACCGCTTTAAGGTGCAAGGCTTAGGTTATATCCCTTATAATGATAAGGTGAATATTGCTGAGAATGACACATTAGTGAAGGATATCAGTCTTAAGGAAGATGTGCTTGGGATTGATGAAGTGGTAGTTACGGCTACCAAAACCAAGGAAACACGCAAGAATGCTCCTGTGCTGGTGACGGTAACCACCAATAAAGAATTAGCCAAGGTAAGAGCTCACACACTGATGGAGGGTTTGGTATTCCAACCAGGGTTACGCCCTGAGGTCAATTGCCAAAACTGTGGTTTCTCGCAGGTGCGCATCAATGGTTTGGAAGGAGCTTACTCACAGATATTGATTGATAGCCGCCCGATTTTTGGGTCGCTCAATGGAGTGTACGGGCTGGAGCAGATCCCCAGCAATATGATCGACCGGATTGAGGTAACTCGCGGGGGAGGCTCAGCACTGTTTGGCTCAAACGCTATTGCAGGTACTATCAACGTAATCACTAAAGAGCCCACTGCTAATGAAGCACAAGCGGGCGTTACAGCAAGCCTCATCGGGGGTGAAGCTGCGGATTACATTTCTTCTTTTAACGGCTCGTTAGTGAATGAGAATTATATGCGAGGATTATCGTTCCATGCGATGAGTCGTCAGCGTCAGGCTTATGATGCGAATGGCGATGGATTTTCGGAAATCACCCGTCTCAAGAATGTGAACGCAGGAGGTAAGTTTTTCAACGACTTCACTGATAGGAAGAAACTTACTGCTGAGCTGAATGTAAGCAACGAGAACCGTCGAGGAGGCGACCAACTCGATCGCCCTGAGCATACTGTAGGTGTGGCTGAATCTATCCGTACTGATATGATTGGGGGCAATGCTACTTACGACTATTTTACCCCAAGCTATAACAATAAGTTCTCTGTATACGCCAGTGGGCAATATACGCGAGCTGATAACTTCTATGGGGGATTGCTCTATGAACAAAAGGATGTGATAGACCCTAACACAGGACTTCCCAAAGTAGATGACGATGGCAATAAAATCACTGAGGACGACCTCACAAAGCCTGATTATTATGCATCCTCGCTATTGTATGGCGTTACTAAGGAAAAAACCGTATTGGCAGGAGGACAGCATACAGGCTATTTTCCCATAGGAGAAGGCAACCTGCAATGGACTTCAGGAACGGAGTACCAATATGACAAAATCAATGAGAAACGCGAGAACCCTGATATCCTTGCCGTAAATCAGCATTCGAATAGCTTTGGGCTGTTCACACAAGCAGATTGGCGACTTAGTCCTAAGTTTAAATTTCTAGTGGGCTTGCGTTTGGATAATGTGAAATACCACATCGAAGGGCAAGGCACAGAGCCCAGCGTAAATAATACTATTACAGCCTTAAACCCCCGTGCGAGTGTGCTTTGGAATATCGCTGATAGCTTTATAGCCCGTGGATCGTACGCACGAGGCTTCCGTGCACCTTTCTTCTTTGCAGAAGACGTACACGCTGAGCTCAACACAGGTGAGGTGCGCAAGGTGAAGTTAGCTGATAACCTGAAGAAAGAAACCTCGGATAGCTTTACCGCCTCGTTTGAATACAATCACGCACACGATGATCACCAGATTGTAGCGATGATTGAAGGGTTTTACACAGCTTTGCACGACCGCTTCACTTATGAAGATGCAGGAGAGGAAAATGGCTTAGCCATCAGACAAAAAGTAAACTCAGATGGGGCAGTGGTAAAAGGGGTAAATGTTGAGTTTAAATACAGCCCTAACCGCAAGTATATAATGCAATTAGGGGCTACCGTACAAAGTGCGAAGTACAACAGTGTGCAGACCCCAGAGCCTAATGTAACCTCTGATGCCATTTTGCGTACACCTGATGTATATGGCAATCTGATTGCTACGTATAAGCCTCTTGAGAATTGGGATATCAACTTAGTAACGGTTTATACAGGTCCGATGAAGTTGATACACAAGAATGAAGATGAAGCACTCAACGCTTTGGTAAAGAGCAAAGGATTCTTTGATTTTGGGTTGAATACCACCTACGAAATCACTTCCAACAAGTTCTTCAAAACGGAGCTGAGTGTAGGGGTAAAGAACCTTTTCAACCAATACCAGAATGATTTTGACACAGGCAAAACTAGAGACTCTGATTATATCTACGGACCTGCTTTGCCACGCACTGTGTTTGCTGGTATAAAGATCAAGATATAACTTCTCATTGATTACTACTATTAACGAAAAGCGGCTGCCTAAAAGGCGCCGCTTTTCTCATCTTAATCTTAAATACAATGAAGCTATATTTGTTCTAAGTCGCGCAAATGCTGAATATACTGCGCTTTTTGAATTTCATTTCTACGCTTTACTGATGCTTTGGTATAATGTTGTTTTTCGCGTAACTTACGAACAACCCCAGTTCTGTCGAATTTGCGTTTGTAGCGTTTAAGCGCCTTGTCGATGGTTTCACCGTCTTTTATTGGAATAATTAGCATATTTGATACACCTCCTCTCATTTAACGGCGGCAAAGGTACGACTATTTTCTGAATGTGCAAGCGTTTTATAAACTATTTTTTAATAAAAAAGCTACCCGAATGTTTTTGGGTAGCTTTTTCTTAATAAAATAAATGTATTTGCTTATTCGTCTGTTTCTGTGTAGTCGTCATCATCTACTTCCTCCACATCTTCATCGTCGTACTCAGTGGCTTTTGAGGCTTTGTCTTTACCTTTGCCTTTTTTACTTTTCTTAGGTTTTGCCCCTAATTCGTTATGTTTAAGCCACTCACGTACATCAGCCTCTATGGCTTCTGCTGTTTCAGGGTTATCGTTCAGTATGGCAATAGTGGCATCACGACCTTGTGCTAACCTTGAGCCATTATAGCTGTAGAATGAGCCACTCTTGGTTACTATATTAGATTCAACACCTATATCGAGCAGCTCACCTATCCTTGATATCCCCGTTCCAAACATAATATCAAACTCAGCAGACCTAAACGGTGGAGCAACTTTATTCTTTACTACTTTTACACGGGTTTTATTACCGATGATTTCACCATCGCTATTTTTGATAGCAGCACTTGTTTGCGCCCCACCAGCTCTTCGGATATCCAAGCGTACTGAGGCGTAGAACTTCAGCGCATTACCTCCCGTGGTAGTCTCGGTAGGACCGTACATAGAGCCTAATTTATCGCGCAACTGATTGATGAAGATCACAATGCAGTTAGCTTTGCTCACACTACCTGTGATTTTGCGTAGGGCTTGCGACATCAGGCGGGCGTGCAGTCCCATCTTTGAGTCACCCATATCACCTTCGATTTCACCTTTTGGTGTCAGTGCGGCTACGGAGTCAATAACGATTAGGTCGATAGCGCCTGAGCGTATCATCGTGTCGGCGATTTCGAGTGCCTGTTCCCCGTTATCGGGTTGGGTTACCAGTAGGGTCTTGATGTCCACCCCGAGCTTCTGTGCGTAAATGCGGTCGAAGGCGTGCTCAGCGTCGATAAAGGCGGCTGTACCTTTGTGCTTTTGGACCTCGGCAATAGCGTGGAGGGTAAGGGTTGTTTTTCCTGATGACTCAGGGCCGAATATCTCAATAATACGCCCTTTTGGGTAGCCACCTACACCTAAGGCAGCATCTAAACCGATAGAGCCTGTGGGGTATACCTCAACATCCTCAACTGTGGTATCGCCTAAGGCACGTACAGTGCCCTTACCGAAGGTTTTGTCGATTTTCTCTAATGCGAGCTTTAGCGCTTTGCGTTTTGCCTCTTCTGGGCTTAGCTCTTTTTCTTTTTCATCTTTTTTAGCCATATATGCTTTTTGTTTTAATTAATGTTTCACTTTATTTGTTACGGACTGCAAAGATAGGTAAAGTTTTTTTACTGTGCAAATTCTTTTTGAGAAATTTGAAGGTTAGAAGTGTGGGGCTGATATTATAATTTTACTTATCATTATAATGTCCATAAGCTGCCATAATGAAGACTTCTTTTTTATCTTCTAAAATTTCATAGGTTAATCGGTGTTTTCCATCAATTCTACGTGACCATACATCACGTACTCCGTAGCCTAACAAAGGCTCAGGGTGTCCTGTACCTTGCTTAGGAGCTATTTCAATTTCAGATAGGAGAATTTCTATTTTGTCAATTAGCTTCTTCTGACCAGATTTACTGTGTTCTTTAATATGATCAAAATACTTATCAGAAAAATCAAGAGCATATTTATTCTCATTATTTTCCATAGTACTCCCTATTTCATAGTTTTTAAATAGGCTTTCATTTCTTCAAGACTCATTCTTGTTTTTTTACCAACACTTGCTTCATCAAGCATAGCAAAATAGGCCTCTTTTGTCATTAGAGTATCATCTTTCTGTTGTTTTTTTTGTTTTTTCACTTCTTCAAAAGAGATATTTTTAGCTTTGAACTGTCGTAAAATAGCCTCAATGACTGGTATATGAGCACTGTTGATATCTGCTTTTACTGTTTGTGTTTGCATCTTTAATTATTTGATAAGTGGGTTTCAGAGTGCAAAGATACGTATATTTTTTGAGAAATGATGATTTAGAAGTGAGAAATTAAAACCCCTTGGATGGTACAGATGCCAGCCAAGGGATTTCTCATTTGGGTTTGTTAATGGAATAAATTGTTTTACAATGCACCTCGGTTAGGAGCTACTGGCCAACCAGGGTTTTGATAGATAACTGAGTTATCGGCACTGTTGGTATGGCTTGCCAGCCAGAAATTATCATAAGGGATAGGGGAGAGGTAGTGTGCTGGTGTCCAAGTATAAGCATTGTAGTACAGGTTATTGGCTTGTACTATTTGATAAGGGCGTAGGTAAGTGCTTACCGATTTTGCTGATACAGTAGGGTTGGCATTAGGTAAAGTTACCAATAGATCCTTACCTGTTTTTTTATCTTTATATCTTGTACTCTTATAGAGTTCAGCCCATAGGTTTACTCCCTCTATTTGATAGTTTTTTACTTGATCGAGGGCACACCAACGACGTAGGTCAGCCCAGCGCATTCCTTCTGCGATGAGTTCACAACGTCGCTCGCGACGGATATTGTAAAGCGTAGGGTCTACCTTTGCCCCTGCGGAATACACTGCCCAGTCATTTTCTTTATCAAGGTCGGTAACGGCAATGGTTACGTTAGGGTCGGCAGGCAATCCTGCACGGGTGCGCAATTGCCCCCAATAGTTAAGTGCAGTACCATTAAGAGCCCCTTCTTTTTCGTAGGAAGCCTCTATATAGTTGAGGTAGGCCTCTGTTGCCCTGAATATAATACACCCCGAAGTACTTAATATTTCTGCAGAACTTGCAGCTATATCATTGTAAACCCCCTTAACAACATCATAACCCGTTACGGAGCGATTTTCCTTTATCTCTAAGAGCCCTGGGTCTGGAGCTATTTTGTTAGGATTTTTTGTTACTATGTAATCACCAGGAGCACGCATAAAGAGTTGTAAACGTTCATCACGGTTTTCTCTTACATTTTTAATAAGTACATCGCCTTTGTAATCAGTGCCTGCGGCATAGTAAGGCAAGCCACTTTTCATCAAGAAGGTATCTACAAAACCCTTAGTATAACCCGAGTTTGCCCCTTGTGTAAGATATCCCATTGTGTGATGTCCGATAAACTGACTATTGTATTGGCGCCATAAAAGGATCTCACTATAACCTGTCATATTCACATCACCGAACATTTTAAAGTAGGGATTGTCAAAAATATTGGTATTAGTCCAATCTACATTATGATTATTATCTGTTAGTGAAAACTTTTCCGCAACTTCTTTTGCCGAAGCCATTGCTTCGGTAAGAAAATAATCAATCTCACTATCGATATTGATAGTAAAGCCTGAAAGATAATCCATCTTAGCGCCAGGCCAGCCAGGACCTCCTGGTACACGGGCAGTGCCTTTATGATATTTAAGCCAAGTGCCTTCGTAGAGCGCTACACGCGAGCATAGCTGTGCTACCTCTTTGCTGATGCGGTTTTTCCCCTCTACAGGACTGCTTTTGAGCATTGAGATGGCTTTGTCCAAATCCTCTAAGATAAAGTGTGCTACTTCATAGTAAGGTAATATCTGTGCAGATATCTTGCCATTAAGTGAGTAACGGTCAAAAATATCAGTATTGTAACGGATTAAGCCTTCTTGATTGAGCCAACCTGCTGAGAAGTAGTAACTCATCTTTTCACTACCCCCACGCACACTCAGGTTATGCTCTTGTGCAGGAGCCCATTTGCGATAAAATTGCTTAAACCAATTCGTGTTGGCAAAGCTGGTGGTATACATTCTCCAATTATTATTGGTAGTATCCCATTCAGTACCATCTTTGAGCACACCTGCTTTGTGTAATTTGATTTTCTCAATCACTTCATCGCTGAACTGCGCTTGCTCACCTGCATTGGCAGCAGCGTCATTCCAATAGTAAGCGAAGGTTTCTGAATCTAACATATTAGGCAGCCGTGTTGGTTCACTAAGTCGGAAGTTTGTGGAGTAATTGATACTCATACGTCCTTCCTTAAACCTAATACTAGCCTAATACTAACTTAATACTGAGGTAATACTATCCTTCAGTGATCCTTCAGTGATCCTTCGGCATTCTTTCGATATCCATTCGGTTGCCGCTGTGGGTGCTCGCGTTAAATCTTCGATGGGGATCCGTTCGGCGTCCGTTGTGTGTCCGTTCGGTGTTCGATAGGGATAAGAAAAATGTTCTGATTTTATGGGAGAATTTTTTTGCGTAGTTGGGTGAAATGTTGTACCTTTGCAGATTGTGAGAGGGAAGGGGTTCTTTTTTGTGAAGGATAGCACCCCAAAAGAGGAAGGATATGGATTTTTAATTTGTTGATAATGGAAAGTATACAGGCTATAAAACAGCGGTTTGGCATTATAGGGGGCGACCCTCAGCTGAACCGCGCTATTGAGAAGGCGATTGCGGTGGCACCTACTGATATTTCGGTGTTGGTGACAGGTGAGAGCGGTGTGGGTAAGGAGGTGATCCCGCGGATTATCCACGCACTATCGATGCGCAAGCACGGCAAGTACATCGCGGTGAACTGTGGGGCTATCCCCGAAGGGACGATCGATTCGGAGCTCTTTGGGCACGAGAAGGGCGCCTTCACGGGAGCTACTGCTTCGCGTAATGGATATTTCGAGGAGGCGAACGGAGGGACTATCTTCTTGGATGAGGTGGGTGAGCTTCCGCTAACGACACAGGTGCGATTGCTGCGCGTGCTGGAAAATGGCGAGTACCTCAAGGTAGGCTCGTCGGTAGTGCAGAAGACGAATGTGCGCATTGTGGCGGCTACAAATGTGCATATGCAGGAGGCGATCAAGAAGGGTCGTTTTCGTGAGGATTTGTATTACCGCCTTAGCACTGTGGAGATTCACCTGCCGTCGCTCAGGGAGCGCAAGGAGGATATCCACCTGCTATTTAGGAAATTTGCGGCTGATTTTGCTGAGAAGTACCGTATGCCTGCTGTCAGGCTGACTGAGGATGCGGTGCGCTTGTTGCTGAGCTATCGATGGGGGGTAATATCCGTCAGCTGAGGAATATAGCAGAACAGATCTCGGTGCTGGAGTCGAAGCGCGAGATTACGGCTCAGGTGTTGCGCAGTTATTTGCCTGAGGAGGGCAATCCGTTGCCATCGGTGGTGCCGCAGGGTAGGGCAGAGGGTGATTTTAGCAATGAGCGTGAGATACTCTACAAGGTGCTTTTTGATATGAAGAATGACTTGAATGACCTTAAGAAGCTGACCTTAGAGCTGTTGCAGCACGGCAATTCGCCCCAAGTGCAGGAGGACAATCAGAGCTTGATACGGCGTATTTATGGCGATAAGGGTAGGGGATATGCTGAGGAAGTGGCGTCTTACCCAGTGATTTCGCTTGAGAGTAAGGTAGAGGAGCGTCCTGCGGAGGAGGAGCCGTATGCCTATGAGGATGCGACTGAGGAGGAGAGTTTGCTCTTAGAGAATCAGGAGAAGGAGGTGATCGCCAAGGCGTTGGAAAGGCATCAGAATCGGCGTAGGGAGGCAGCTCAAGAGCTTGGCATCTCGGAGCGGACGCTTTACCGAAAGCTGAAGCAGTATGATTTAGACGCGTAAGCAATTGACTATGAAGGATTATCGTATAGGGATTATCGGTTTGGGCTATGTGGGGTTTCCGCTGGCGTGCTTGTTTGCGAAGCGCTATCCTGTGGTGGGGTTCGACCTGAATGAGACACGGGTTCGAGAGTTGAGTGCAGGAGTAGATCGCACGGGCGAGGTGGATAGTGCTGTGATTGAGGAGCGTCTTTCTCAAGGTCTGCAATGTACGGCGCACATAGAGGATTTGCGCTCGTGCAATGTGTACATCGTGGGGGTGCCGACGCCGATAGATATGTATCAACAACCCGACTTGACGGCGCTACGCGAGGCGAGCATCAGTGTGGGGAGTGTGCTCGGTGCAGGAGATATTGTGGTTTATGAATCGACGGTGTACCCTGGGGTGACGGAGGACTTCTGTGTGCCTATCTTGGAGCTGCAGTCGGGGCTAAGGCTCAATGAGGGCTTCTTCGTGGGTTACTCGCCAGAGCGTATCAACCCTGGGGATAAGCAGCATACGGTGGAGACGATTCGCAAGATTATTTCGGGTTCGACGCCTGAGGTGGCGCAGGAGGTCGATGCGCTGTACAACTCGGTGCTTTTAGGAGGGACGCACCTCGCGCCTTCGATAAAGGTGGCTGAGGCGGCTAAAGTGATTGAGAATGCGCAGCGCGATGTGAATATTGCCTTTATGAATGAGGTGGCAAAGATATTCCACAGTTTAGAGATTGATACCAATGCGGTGATTGAGGCGGCTTCGAGCAAGTGGAACTTTCTGCCTTTCCGCCCTGGATTGGTGGGAGGGCATTGCATCGGTGTAGATCCGTATTATCTTATCCAGAAGGCGAAGTTGCACGGGGTGGCACCTCGCCTGCTGACCGAAGCGCGTAAGATCAACGACTCAATGGGTGGGTATGTGGCTTATGAAATCATTGATAGACTGTGCGTTCGCAATATCAAAGTAAAGGACTGCAAGGTGCTGATAATGGGTTTTACCTTTAAGGAGGATTGCCCTGATATGCGCAATACGAAGGTGATTGATATCTACCGCACTTTGGAGCGTTTTACGGAGGATATTGTGGTGTACGACCCTTGGGTGGATAAGCTCAAGGCAAAGCAGGTGTATGGCATTGACATTGAAACGGACTGGGAGCGTGTGCGCAAAGGCAATGATGTGATAGCGATATGTGTGCCCCACAGTGCCTTCTTTGCGCTTGATATTGCCAGCTATGCAAATCCTGAGGCGGTGATATACGACGTAAAGGCTAAATTTACAGCGCTTACGGAGGATAGGTTGTAAAAAAGTTAAAAAGAATAGGCTTTTGTGGTGCGGTGTGGTTTATTTTTTGTACATTTGCCCCCGAAAGCAGGTATATGGCAAGGCATAAGTTATCCATAGCGTCCTTTTGTGATTATAAACTTATCGCAATACACACTCCCTTAGAGGATTATCGTTTGGTTTATATGCTCAATAGCGCACTGAGCCTTCAGTTGGCAAAGCGCTATGACAAGGAGTGCTTTGCTGTAGATGGGGGCAAAGGAGGAGGTTTTTCCTACTACCATTGGGAGAACAAGTTGCTACAGATAGATTGGCATTGCGTTGCGAATAAGCTGGTATGTGAAGAGGAAACAGAAGGGATGCTCTTTGGCAAGACAAGCACAATTCATTATCTGATAGAGGATAAGAAGAAGGTGGATTACTTCTTAAAGATAGATACTGAGGGGCGCCTCGATGTACAGGGGATACTCACGGCTATCAAGGGGGTGCCTTATGTATCAATGGCTTATACGATAGAAACAGAAGGGTTAAACGTAAAACATAAATTACTATTTCAAGAATGTTAAGTACTAAAAAAACGAAGATTGTAGCAACCTTAGGTCCTGCTACTTCCACTCCTGAGGTGATCAAGGATATGATGATCGCAGGGGTAAATGTATTCCGTATCAATTTCTCGCACGCTGATTACGATGATGTTCGTCAGCGAATTGAGATGATCCGTGCATTGAATAAAGAGTTAGGTTATAACACAGCGATTTTGGCAGACCTTCAAGGACCAAAACTCCGCGTAGGGGTAATGGCAGAAGGTGTAGAGGTAGCGCCAGGCGACCATATCACCTTCGTAACAGGAGAGGCTTTCGAAGGGACCAAAGAGCGTGTGTATATGAATTATAAAGCCTTTCCGATGGATGTAAACCCAGGGGAGCGCATCTTGCTTGATGATGGAAAGCTGATCTTTGAGGTAGTAGAGACCAATCGTGAGGATGAAGTGAAGGCTGTGGTAGTGCAAGGAGGCCCTTTGAAGTCAAAGAAAGGTGTGAACTTGCCTAACACAAAGGTGTCATTGCCAGCACTTACTGAGAAGGATATCCGCGATGCTCTCTTTGCGATGACTCAAGATATTGACTGGTTTGCACTCTCGTTTGTGCGTCACCCTGAGGATATACAAGACTTGAAAGACCTCATTGAGGAGAATGCGGGACATAAGATCCCTATCATTGCTAAGATAGAGAAACCAGAGGCGCTTGACAATATAGATAAGATTATGGCGAACTGCGACGGTATTATGGTCGCTCGTGGTGATTTGGGGGTTGAAATACCTGCTGAAGAGGTACCGCTGATCCAAAAGGAATTGGTGCGTAAGGCTAAGAATCACCATATACCAGTGATTATCGCTACTCAAATGATGGAGAGTATGATCACCAGTCTGACACCAACACGTGCTGAGGTAAACGACGTTGGTAACTCAGTAATGGACGGGGCTGATGCTGTGATGCTTTCAGGGGAGACCTCAGTAGGGAAGTACCCTGTGCAAGTGATTGAGCAGATGGCGCGTATTATCCGTAGTGTGGAGAACTCTGAGCTGATTAAGATGCCATCGATGTCGCCTTTTGTGGTATCGCCTCGCTATATAACCAACCAGATATGCTATCACGCAACGCTTATGGCCAATGAAACAAACGCAAAGGTGATTTCTACACTTACTAATAGTGGCTATACAGCGTTTCGCATATCATCATACCGCCCTAATGCACACATCTTGGTGTTTACCTCTAACAGGAGGATACTTACAAGTTTGAGTTTGTTATGGGGGGTTACGACTTTTTATTACGATCGTCTGGCATCTACAGATGAGGTGATTGAGGACATTAACCACCTTGCTAATGCTGAGGGCTATGTGAATATGGGTGATTTTATGATTAGCTTAGCGGCAATGCCTTCACAAGGTAATGGCAGAGTAAATACACTTAGGATTACTGAAATAGACTCGTGTGCTATTAAGCTGAGATAATCTATATTTTCTATATTATTAAGGATCCTCTATTAATTTGACTTAATAGAGGATCCTTTTGATTTATATATATAAAAAAACTAACCTATCGATTATCTCAATAGGTTAGCTTTACTATTTAATTTCTACTCTTTGAGCCCTACTCTCTATCCTGTGCATCTACTACAGCCAAAGTAGCAAGGTTCACCATCTCATCAGTGGTGCTGCCTACAGTGGCTATGTGGATAGGCTTCTGTAGCCCTAAGATGATAGGCCCTACGGTCTCTAAGTGCTGTAGTTCCTTCATAATCTTGTAGGTGATATTCGCCGCATCCAAGTTAGGGAAGATAAGCACATTAGCCCCTTTGCCGTTGTTGAGCTTAGAGAACGGGAATGTCTTGGCGAGCTTATCTGGGTTGAGCGCAAAGTCGGGCTGTATTTCGCCGTCTACTATGAGTTCGGGGTGATGCTGGTGCAGGTATTCCACCGCCTTGCGTACCTTCTGACTGCTTTCTGAGACTGCCGACCCAAAGTTGGAGTACGAAAGCATCGCTACTGAAGGCTCTAAACCAAAGAACTTCACTGCCTTAGCGGTGAGCAAGGCGATGTTTACCAAATCCTCAGCTGTAGGGTTGATGTTGATAGTGGCATCAGAGAGGAATAGTGGTCCTTGCTTGGTAATCATTATGCTGGTGGCGGCAATACGCTCTACGCCAGGCTGTTTGTCGATGATTTCCAGTACAGGCTTGATGGCTGCTGGGTAGGCACGTGAGTAACCAGTAATCATCGCATCGGCCTCACCGCGCTGCACCATCATTGTGCCAAAGTAGTTGCGCTCTACCATCAATCGCTCTGCGGTGTGGAGCGTTACCCCACGCCGTTCGCGCGCTTTCCAATACTGCTGTGCATACGCGCTACAACGTGCCTTTTCCTCATCGCTTTTAGGGTCGATGATCGCCACATCACCCGTAAAGCCTATTTCGTGTTTCAGCGCTGTGATAACATCTTTTCTACCCAACAAAATCGGGATACCGATACCGTCTTCGTAAATGCGTTGCGCTGCCTTGAGCACCTCTAATTGGTCGGCTTCTGCAAATACTACCCGTTTCGGGTCTTTCTTAGCACGGTCTTGCAAGAGGCGCAATTCTTTGCTACCCGCACCGATGCGCTCTAAAAGTTCAGACTTGTACGCTTCCCAATCGGTGATAGGCTCTTGTGCCACCCCGCTTTCCATAGCCGCACGGGCAATGGCTGGCGGCACTTCGCTGATAAGACGTGGGTCGAAAGGCTTAGGGATGATATAGTTGCGCCCAAAGGTAATCTCCTCCCCGCCGTACGCCAAGCTCACCTGTGCAGGTACGGTCTTCTTGGCCAAGTCGGCGATAGCGTGGACGGCAGCGAGCTTCATCTCTTCGTTGATTTTAGTGGCGCGCACATCGAGTGCCCCACGGAAGATGTAAGGGAAGCCAAGGACGTTGTTGACTTGGTTGGGATAATCACTGCGGCCTGTGGCCATAATGATGTCGGGACGCGTTTTGATTGCCAAATTATAGTCGATCTCTGGGTTGGGGTTGGCCATTGCAAAGACGATTGCATCTTTCTCCATTGTTAGCAGCATCTCAGGGGTGAGCACATCGCCTTTGGATAGGCCGATGAAGACGTCAGAGCCTTTGACTGCCTCTTCGAGGGTGCGTATATCGCGGGCGGTGGCGAACTCAGCTTTCTGCTCGGTGAGGTTGGGGGCGTCCTTGCGGATAACCCCTTTGCTGTCGCACATCACGATGTTCTCAGGGCGTGCACCGAGTGCCACATAAAGGCGTGTACACGAGATCGCTGCTGCACCAGCCCCATTGACCACTATCCGCGCCTTGCTAATATCTTTGCCTACAATCTCCAAAGCGTTTACTAAAGCCGCTGCCGAGATAATAGCCGTACCGTGCTGGTCGTCGTGCATCACGGGGATGTCTAATTCTTCTTTAAGGCGGCGTTCGATTTCAAAAGCCTCAGGAGCCTTGATGTCCTCCAAGTTGATACCCCCAAAGGTAGGTGCGATAGCCTTTACGGTTTCGATGAACTTATCCACGTCAGTGGAATCTACCTCGATATCGAATACATCAATCCCTGCGAATATCTTGAATAACAATCCTTTGCCTTCCATCACGGGCTTAGCCGCATCGGCACCGATGTCGCCCAGCCCGAGCACTGCCGTACCGTTGGAAATCACCGCAACGAGATTACTCTTAGAGGTGTAGCGGTAGGCATTGGCCTTATCTTTTGCAATTTCGAGGCAAGGCTCAGCTACTCCGGGGGAGTAAGCGAGTGCCAAATCGTGTTGTGTTGAGTGTTTTTTAGTAGGCACGATAGCGATTTTCCCAGGTTGGGGAAACTCGTGATAGTCGAGTGCCTCTTGTTTTTTACGTGTATCTGACATAATTTCTTATATTTTAGTATCTGAATTCTGCGCGGCAAAAGTACGACTTTTTAATGAGTAATGCGTAATGTGTAATATATAATTTAGTTGTAATAATTATAATTTACTCATAAACAGTGTGTCTATCGGAGAGGGTATCCGCTCAAAGGTTTCTATCCAAAAACCTTCTTTTAAACCATTCTTGTAGGAGTCTTCTTCCCATTTATCTTTCGAGTAACCATCTTGTTTTTTGTTGCTCGCATCAAGAGAGGTATACAAGTAAAAGATTTTGTTTTACAGCTCATTAGAAAGCCAAAAGTAAAGAGGTAAATAAGTATTATTCGCTGTATTCTTTGAATCTTTCGCCGTGGCAAAGGTACAGTTTTTTTAAGAAATATTTGCTACATTTCACAAGTTTTGTAATTTTGCAAAGTGAACGCAGATTACTAATTACTAAAATTATTATCATATGAAACGATTATTTTTATTACTGACTGCAATGGTGGCAACGCAAGGTTTTGCACAACGCGTTACCGTAGAAGAAGGCAACTTAAAAAGCCTTGCAGGTACGAAACAAATCAATGTAGTGTTCGACTATACACAAATGCATATCGGTAAAGATAACCTTACAGAGAAAGCGTATGTTGCGGAGCACACCGAGTGGCTCAATAAAAAAAGTGTAGGGAAAGGCGATAGCTGGGCAAAGTCGTGGGCAATAGCCAAAGAGATGCTTTGGCAGCCTAAGTTTATCGAGCTGGTGAATGTGATAATGAAGAAAGCGAAGAAGGATATCGTCTTCAAAGAAGGTGACAGTGAAGCTCCTATCACATTGACAGTAAATACCTTATGGATCTACCAAGGTTGGGATGCAGGGGTGATGAAGCAACCCGCAAAGGTAACTACATCACTTGTCTTCACCGATAAGAGCGGCAAGGTGCTGTGCAAACTCCTCAGTGAGGAAGCCCCTGGCGATCAGTATGGCAGTAACTTTAATGACGAATCACGCTTAGCAGAAGGTTATGCTAAAACAGGCAAGACGCTGGGTAAACTCATTGAGAAAGCACTTAAATAAAAACCTGTAACCAAAAGTCAGACATTAAAAGTCAGAGAGCAACACTGTTCTACAGTTTTTTGCTCTCTGACTTTTAATGTCTTATTAATTTTAACATGCTGATTTTCTATATATTTTATCCTTCTATTTTCCTCACACCTTAATTTTTCTTTAGAAAATATTTGCTTATTTACGATTACTTTCGTAGTTTTGCGCTGTAATTTTATAACATCTGTTTTTTAATGAAAAAAGAAACTAAACTTCTTACGATTACTACGGTGGGCTTTGCGCTCTTTTCAATGTTTTTTGGGGCAGGCAACTTGGTAGTACCCCCTTATATTGGGTTGCAAGTAGGTAGCCAGTGGGTCTATGCGCTATTGGGTTTCCTTTTAACCACTGTCATTACCTCTTTCTTAGCTGTGATAATGATTGCTCGGGTAGGAACCAGTTTTGCCGACTTAAGGCAATTTATGCCAAAATGGGTAGTAGATACGCTTAATTTGCTGATTATTATTAGTATTGGTCCGCTGATATGTATTCCTCGGACGGGAGCACTGACCTATGAGGTGGCTGTAGCCCCTATATTGCCACAAGTACCCCTATGGGTATTTGAGCTCTTTTACTTTGTCTTAGTGTTAGTGCTTTCTATTTCCAAATCGAAGATTGTTGATATCATCGGGCGATGGCTTACACCTCTGTTACTGCTGTGTTTGGCGATATTAATTGTTAAAGGAGTCCTTAATGCAGAGGCGATCGATCAACAATCAGCAGTCAGTGCAGGCGATGCCTTTAGATTGGGCTTCAAGGAAGGGTATCAAACGCTCGATGTCTTGGCTGCCATTCCTTTTGCAGGGCTTATCATTGTAGCATTGACGATGAAGGGTTACACTACGGATCGACAACGGATAGAGATGAGTCTGAAGAGTGGCTTAGTAGCGGCGGTGAGCTTGATGCTTATCTATACAGGGCTGATGTACTTAGGCGTTACTACTGATTACGCAGGAGGCGGTGAAGTAGAGCGCTCTCAGCTATTGAAATATATCTCAGATGCTATTTTAGGTAGTTGGGGCTCGCTGGTGATGGCTTCAGCTATAGGCGTTGCCTGTCTTACGAGTGCTATTGCGCTTGCTTCAGGGATGGGAGAAATATTAGAACAGACAACCAAAGGCAAGATGTCGTATAAATTAGGCGTTGTAGCCTGCTGTGTGGTCTCGTTTGTACTCTCGCTGAACAAGGTGGATACTATCATCGCCTATGCAGGGAGTATACTACTGTTTATCTACCCTATTGTTTTTACGATTATCTTATATGTACTATTGTTCTCAAAATATGTAAAAAGCAAGTTACCTTATGTGATGGCGGTGCTTACCACAGCAGTAGTGGTAACTTGGACAGCTATCTATAACCAATGGGATGTCTTCCAAGGTATTTATTGGATGACCGCCGTCAAAAGTGCAATGCCACTAATGGACTACCTGTTAGAGTGGTTAGTGCCGTCCTTTTTGGCGTTTGTCTTCTTTGCTTTCACTGAGAAGTACTGGGTAAAATGGTTTAGCAAGAGTAATAGAGAGTAGTTACTGTTATAGAGAAAATAATTACGAAAATATTTGGTGAATAGCGAAAGGTTTCATACTTTTGCGCTTATTAATTGTCTTTACAACCAAAGCTTTTTATATAATATGAGTAAGAAAGAGCACAAATTAGTTACAGTTATTACAGTGGGGTTCGCCCTTTTTGCGATGTTCTTCGGGGCAGGCAACCTCATTTTACCTCCTTATATTGGTTTGCTTTCGGGCAGTGAATGGGCGATGGCGCTTGTGGGATTCTTCGTTACGGCTATCTTAGCACCCTTTGTAGGGGTGCTGACAGTAGCACGTGTAGGCACAGGCTTTTCAGATTTGATGGCGAAGTTTCCAATGTGGCTTACGGTAGCAATCCATTTCTTAGTGATATTATGTATAGGTCCGCTAGTGGCAATCCCACGCACAGGAGCGACGACTTATGAGGTGGGAGTACGACCTCTCTTCCCTGAGATCTCCAACGTAGTGTTTGCAGTGATTTTCTTTGCTGTAGTCTTGGTGTTATCTATTTCAAAATCAAGAATTGTAGATGTAATTGGGAAGTATTTGACGCCTGTGTTGCTTTTGTTCTTAGTGCTCTTGGTATGCTGTGGTATTCTATTCCCTATCAATGAGGTAGAGCCTACTTCCTTTACAGGGGTTGATGCTTTTGTATTTAGCTTTAAGGAGGGCTACCAAACGCTCGATGTATTGGCTTCAGTGATCTTTGCAGGGATTATTATTTCGGCTATTACCAATAAAGGCTATACTACGCATCACGAGCGAATGCGACTTGCGATATGGTCGGGAGTGGTATCAACACTGTGCCTTCTGTTTATTTATGGAGGTTTGATCTACTTGGGCGCCACAACAGATTATGTTGCAGAAGGGCAGGTAGCGCGTACACAGTTGCTGCTACATATCTCACATACGGTGCTGGGCAGGTATGGCACGATAGTGATTGCTTGTGCGATTGCCTTTGCGTGTCTTACTACGGCTATTGCGCTTACTTCGGCTATGGGTAGCTTTGCACAACAGCTCACCAAAGGATGGATATCCTATAAGGTGGGGGTAGTGATTTGCACACTTATATCTTTAGTACTGTCCATCAACGAAGTTGATGCGATTATCAAGTATGCAGGGAATATATTGCTGTTTATTTACCCGATTGTCTTCACAGTGATACTCTATGTGTTGTTCTTTAATAAGTATGTGAATGATAGGGTGCCTTATTTGCTAAGTGTGATTACTACGGCGCTGATCTCGTCTGTGGCTGTACTACAGAACTTTGGTGTATGCCCTGAGTGGCTTTCACAGATGAAAGCAAGTATTCCACTGAGTAGTTACTCTCTTGAGTGGTTATTGCCGTCGTTTGTAGTGTTTGTCGTCAGTGCATTTATTGTCAACTCGCTGCGAAAGCGTTAAACATTCAAAGAGTGTTGTTTTTCTTTTTATAAATCTCTTTGTATAGGTAGAAGATTTGTACACCTACTAAGAAGGCATTGGGCAGAATTACAGGGATACTATTAATATACATCCCATAGATAACAAAAAGTATACACCCAATCAGGTTTGTAAAGCGTATGTAGCTAATATTGTCCTTAATCAAGAAGCTAAGGACAACAAATAGAGAAGCAGTATATCCTATTAAGTCAATCATTTTCTTCTTAGTCTTGAGGTTCTTCTGATAAAATACATACACAAGGCAGCCACTGCAAATATGATATTCATATACAGTTCATTACGGGAGGGAGTATTCCAGAGGGTATACGCCTCATAAGTACAGTAGATAGCAACAGCTAAGTAGGCGTATTCGAAAAATATTTGTGCTTTCATTGTTTATTCTTTTTCTTCGATGGCTAAGATTCCTGTTGTTTTATGGGCTTTTACATTTGTAAACTGCTTGTCGAAGTCCATTCCGATCCCCTTGGTAACGGTACCTTTAGTAGCATCAGTAAAGGTGAAATCTTTCTCAGTAAAAATCCAGTCTTCTTTCTGATCCCAGAAGAGTTGTGAGGTTTTCAGTTTCTTACCGTCATAGGTAGTAAGTTCCACACTATCTCTTAGCTCTACCATATCCGAGTTGGGGTAGATAATACCGTAGTTAGCTTTGATGGTATTCTTATTGCGGTTGTCATCGTAGAAATCTACCTTTAAACCTTTTGGGAATTCAGAGTAGGGTACGTGCTGGTTCGAGTAGTCCTCATTAAGAGGGCTGGTCAGCACAGCAACTACTTTGGTAGAGTCAGTGTATACAAGCCTAAAATCATAAGCCTGACCCTGTGGAAATTTCTTTCTAATATTGAGCTGTTGAAGGCTCTTCATATCATTATTACAAGAAAAAAGCATTGCCATACTGAAAAGTACGGCAACGCTTTTTGCTATGTGATGTATTCTGTACATCTTCATTTGTATTATAAACGAGGAACGGTTACAGATTGACCTACCCAGCATTTGAAGCTAATGGTTTTACCAGCTAAGCCTGATTCAAATACGTCTACCTTTGAAGGAGCTAAGGCATCGTAGCGAGCAGCTAAACTTTCCAAACCACCTTTGCGAGCAGTTTTAGCAGCTAACCAGTAGATAGCGCGTTTCTCAAACGGAGTGCTACCACACTCATTAGCAGAGCTTGCGTAAGCGTGCGCCATAATGCGGTAAGCATCAGAGTTCGAAGGGTTATAAGTCAATGCTTTCTGCGCATAGTTTACAGCAGTTGCTTTTGAACTCTTAGAGGCAATACTGATAAGTATCTTCGACTTCTTAAAGTTGTCCTTTTCAAGGTTCACAGCCTCATTATAGTATTGGATTGCCTTAGCACTATTTCCTTTCTTGTCATTCAAGACGCCCAAATAGTAAGCTGATGAAGCTGAAGGAGCTACACTGTGCAATGAGGTTACAATCTTCACGAACAATGGATCCTTTGAGCAGTCCTTATCAGCCATCTTACCAGCAGCACGGCGTAGCCATTCTTCGTTGGTCTTGTTGGCCTCATAGTTCTTAGTGTACAATGGAATAAGGTTCTTACAGTCAGCCAACTGACCCAACTTAGCGTCTACACTCTCAGCAATTGTTTCGTAGTTATCCACGCGCTTACGGTTAGCGTCTAAGATCTTCTTCTCTTGTTCAGTAAGAGTACCAGCCTCTTCTTTTGATAGATATTGGTTGATAATATTAGAGAGCTCATTCTTCTCATCCTGTATCTTGTCCGATACGTTGTCATAAGCATCAAATACCTCCTGAAGCTCCTTCTGACCTTTTTCGTGTAAGGTTACCAACTCAGAGAAATACAAGTACAAAGCTTTCTCATTCTTGAAGTTAGCCTTATCCTCAGTGAAGGCTTTGTGTAGTAAGTTATAGATCTCTTGGTCACTACCAGCCTTCTCATCAAAAAGAAGCAATGCCTGACGAATACGCATCTCAGTAGTGCTTAAGCGTGCAGGAAAAAGCTTGTTATAGTCCTCATAGAGCTTCGATAAATCCTTAACAAACTGAGTCTTCTCTGCCCCTGTACTATTCTTTATTTTATCCTGTAAGATTCTCTCTCCATAAGCAAAAGTAGCATAGTGCAAGGTAGGACATTGCGTATACACTTCCTTCCATACAGGGTAAGCCTCCTTGTAATTACGAGCCTTAGCATACTCACTGAAGATCGACAGTTTCTGCTTTAACTCAGGGTTGTTCCCGCAATCTTGCGCCTTTACGCCTGTCGCGAAAAGACCTGCAACTAATGTGATTAGTAAAATTCTTCTTTTCATTTTTACGATTGTTTTTATTGATACTTTGTTCGTTGGAACCACTTATCGTTTAAAGTGAATCCTATTTTTAAATTATAATAATTTTCCTTAACCAAGTTCCCCGCTTTCGTCCCCTTACTGCCATATTCAAACACCGCCGTAACATTCGAGAACCCCTTCACTGGTAAACTTACCCCAAAAGACGTGCCAAAGTCGTTAATCTTCTCACCATTTAACACAATCCCTGTATCTTCATACCGCAAACCTATACGGTAAGTAACTCTGCTCCAATAACTTGATATAGAATTATAGTTAGGCACCCAAAACCCACCGATGGACAATCTATAACCGTTATTATACGTTACGCCATTAGTAGTCAGAAAAGGATTTGAAAAATCTTTCGTATTTGCGTATGTGTACTGAGCCCCCAAAAACCACTGCTGATGCTCGCCAATACCCAACCCAAAAGCCACCTCCGTAGGTATTACCAGCTTCGTCTTCTCCAAGCCCAGCGCTGCCAGATCCTTCTTTTGCGAGTCACGCACCGTTAGCACAGGGCTACCCGAGCGGCTCGACGCATAGCCCAAAGTCGATATCGTGCGCTCATTCTCCGAACTGAGTTTACTCTCAGGCGTAAACACCAACGACGAGTACAACCTCAGCCGATGTCTCAGCGTCTGTTCAAGATACAAACCAAAATTAACCGACGCTCCTTTCAACGTCGATTTGCTCGCCTCCTGCGTATAGAACTGAATACCACTTTGCTGCTCCAAATCAGTCATCTCAATAGCACCAAAATGGTAGCGGAACGACGCCCCCACATTCAGCCCCTCGAAAATCCTAAAACCCGCCGAGAGAAAAAAACGATTTACATTACCACTTCCCTCAAACTGATTTACCTTGCTGGCGCTACTGTTCTTGAGCTTATAGCCCACTGTTGAGTAAGGTTGCAGCCCCAGCGATAGCCCGAAGCCCTTTGCAATAGGCAAGCCCAGCGCTAAATAGTCAAACCCCGAAGCCTTCGCATTAAAACTTGTTGCATTTGTAACAATATTTTTCCGCTGAAGCGTATACCCAGCCCCAAAAGCCGTGTATTTAAGCCCCGACAACGTCGCAGGATTTGTCATATTTACACGCGTACTATCTGCGTAAACCGTCATTCCACCCATCGCACTTTCCTCAGCAATCCCGCCAAAATTGCGCTCACCAACCCCGTAATACGAGTATGGCGACTCCGCAGTTTGCTGAGCAAAAACACCACAAGTGGCTGTAAATAAGGCAGTAATAAATACTATAAACCGTCTATTCATATACTAATTATCCTCTAATTCAATAACGCCCTTCCCCTTGCTCCTGATACTCCAAAATCACATTTAGCCCCTCAAGCAAGAAGAACGAGCTTGCAAAATTGCAACTTTTTATTCTTTTCTCCAAATAAAAATAATTCCCACCCGTAAGCACCACCACCAGATCACCAAACCGCTCCCGATACCGCTCCACCACACCATCAATCTCACACACCACATTGTGATACACCCCCGAGAGCATACACCCAACGGTAGTATCACCTATAAAATGTTCAATATCAAAGTCCTGCTCAGCAACGTGAGGCAATTTAGCAGTAAACTCGTGCATAGCGCGCAACCGCATCGCCAGCCCAGGAGCAATCGCCCCCCCGAGATAATCACCCCCCGAGGTCATCACATCAAAAGTAATACAAGTGCCTGCATCAATCACCAGCACATTCCTCTTAGGGAAGCGCCTTACCGCCGCTGCCATTACCGCTAAGCGATCCACACCCAAAGTCTCGGGCGTCGCATATCGATTTGTGAAAGGCATTGGCATTGCGTTACTTACAAAGTACACTCGCCCGACCTCTCTCCTTAAAAAAGAAAGCCGTTCCTCAGCCCCTTCCACTACCGAAGCCACGATGCAAGCCCCTATTTCACTGAGAGTTACCGCTTGCCGTAGCCCTTCCTCGAAAGAACCCCTCTCGAAGCGCTCGTACCACAACTGCACACCATTTTCGTACACAGCTACTTTGGTAAAACTATTCCCTTCGTCGATAATTAGGTTCTTCATTGGCACCGTCAGTAACGCTTACTGAGGGGCAAAGGTACAAAAAAAATTTCAACTGCGTACTTTTACAGTTATTTTTTTTGAGAAAAAACGATTTTTTCGAGTTTATCACCTTAAAAATGCCTTAATAAGCCCTTAACTTTTCGCCTATTTCTCCTGAAGACAACCCTTTCTTCACTCGAGAAAAAAGAACCCCTCTGCCCCATCAATGCAGGGCAGAGGGAAAACACACAGAAGCCAAAGGGAAAACAAAAGGAAAACACACAACGAAGTCAGAACGAACTCAGAACGAACTCAGATCGGTTTTCCTTTCGATTGTTGGAGGTTACTTCCTGGTTTGAAAGAGTAGGGGAGAGGTAGGCCTGTGAAATACACTTTTATATCTCATTATAAAGAAGTTAAGAACGTAAGGAACCCCAGTATTACCCCCACTAAGTTCGGGATGATGAGTATCCAATCGCGCTTGGGCTCTTTAGTCCACCCATAGACGACCCATATCAAGCAAGACACCGCTGCAAATAGTGGTTGCCACGGTTGCGCCTTATGCCCTTCTAAGTTGGCGATAATCTGTGGGATATACGCCACAAACACCACCACCCCGATGAAAGCGCCAATGGAGCCTACAAATATGTTTATCTTCTGCTTTAAACTGCTCATCGTTTCTTAATGATTAGGAAACAAAGAGTAACAATCAGCCACATAGTCCCCTCACTTCTGCCCTCTGCTATCTACCCTCTGATTGCTCTACTCTTATCTCCCTGAAATACTGTTAAATAAATAGCGCAGACCCACAAAGGCTTGTACGCTTTGCGAAGGGTAATACGCCCAAAGGTCGTAGCTCTTGCCTGCAAGGTTGTTGGCTTTGAGGAAGAACTGCCAATGCTTTTTATAGGTGTAATCTACGTGGAAATTCAGATCGAAGTAACCGTCGAGGGTGAGCTTGGCTGGCTCTACTCCCACCGCAGTGGTGTAATCCAGATCGTAGCGTTTGCCTACATAGAACATATCCAAGCCCGCAAAGAGGTTATACAATATCTTGAAATCAGTGAAGAGCGATACTCTTACACTGGGCAGGTTCCACGCCGTCTTATCTATCTGATTGAGTGCTGCATAGGCATTGTACTGCCCTTTGAGGTCGAAGCTGAGGATATCCTTCACATTGCCGTTGATACCCGCCATAAACTCAAAGTCGCTCACATCGTCGTAGAGGGCAGTAAATGAGTTCTTGTATTGGTATGCCAAGCGTTCTACACCCGAGGTAGGTTCCTCGTTATTGGTGGTGAAAATAGGCATCTCCTTGTATTGGCGATAGCTCAGTTGCGCACGATAGAGTAGGTCGCTACTCACCTTGCCACGCAAACCCACAAAAGCATCGGCTTGCACATTGGTAGGCTTTACCTCCTGCATCGGTGCAATGAAGGGGTTGGCTTTGCTAAGACGCTCCACAGTGTTCTGCTCCAAAGCACCCCGCAGCCCTGCATTGACTATGAAATCGCTGTTGAAGGTGTAGGTAGCCTCCACATCGGGATAGGCTTTGAACTTGCTCTCATTCGATTTATTTGCATCGGCATAGTAGATGGCAGCCCCGAGCTTTAAGTCGAAATTATCAATAGAAAAGATATACGAAGGGTTTACACCAAAGAGCATCCAACGGTTCTCAATGCGATTGAGCGTATAAGCCTTATCGCGGGCAAAAGTGCCGTTGTAGTAATCCAATATCACGTTAGCACGCACCTTCTGAGTGTCGTCAACAGGCACTTCAAATGAGGGCAAAGCACGCACATTGAGTTCCTTGCTATCAAAGTGATCGGAGAGCCCGCGCACGCTGAGGTCTAAGCCTTTAAAATAAGGGTTCGAGAGCTTTACGTAGCCCGCAAAACCATAGTCCATATAAGTCTGACGCACATCATCAAGGTCGCTAATCACTTGCTGACTGAAAGCACCCGTCTTCACACCATACCAATTGTGCATACGCCTGCCCACATCTACGCCTAAGCCCCAAGCGAGATCCTGATTGAGGAAGTCGTAATGTGCCTCTGCTGAGCTTAGCGAGTAAGCCGACTCAGGGATTACATCTCTCACAGGGTCAGCTGCCGAAATGTGGTTTACGAGGAAGGAGGCATTGCTGTTGTCATTCACTGGTAGGGTGATATTGGCATCGCCATAGAAAGTACCGAGCATACCAAAACCGCCACCCACGTATGAGTCTAAATAATCCTCACGGGTGATACGCTGGCGCACGGCACTCGCTTTGCCTTTCTCAGGCACAAAGGTTGAGGCAACAGGCACGGAGTAGATGGTGTAGTTGATCTTCTTCTTGCGCACCGTTAGCGAATCCTTCACCTTGGCATCTTCGATCTTCTTCTGCGCATCGGCAATCGTCGGCACGTACGATTTGACCACATCCACCACCTTAGTGGAAATGGTGTCCTTGCGATGTTGGGCAAACACAGTGGCAGTGCACACCAAAAGTGCTATGGTAATAAGTTTTTTCATATTTGTTTATTGCTATAAATCTTAATCTCTCTTTAAGAAGCCATCACACGATGCGCTCTTCCTCAGCCAACCACATTACGGACTGCTCCATATCAACGAGGTTCAACTCATCGGCACGAATGTCGGCTAAGGCTTTCTGTCCTTCGGGAGTAGTTCTTGCGTTGAGAAAGTCCTCTTTGCTGTCGTACCACAGTTCACCCATAGCGTCATAAGTGAAGGGCTGTGTTACGCGTTGGGTACTTGCCTGCGAATCCGCTTCAATAGGGAAACTCTTGGCATAGCCCTTGATGTTGAGCACATCCTTATACTGCAACACCTTTGCAGAATGTGCTTCCCATAATTTGATAAACTCCTCTTTACTCAAATGTGCTTTCTTGCGCACAAACATAATAATCTTAAACATCTCTTTTTTTATGATTAATAGTTAATAATTCCAAATTTCGCAGTAGACTTCTACATTGCATTAGGGTAGGCTATAGCATCGTTATGAGTTCACTGAGGGATGGCAACAAGTATACCATTTACAATTCTCATATTTTACTACCAAACCCTATTTTTATAGAAAACGTTCCTCACCTACTCATCTCGAAGTCATCTCGAACACAGAGAACAAAAAACTCAAAAAAAATATATCTACAAAACGCCATCTATTTAGAAAAACATATCAAATCCCAATACGCAATAAAGCACTTCCTCTCCTGTGGAGTAGATGGCTAATGCGTAATCTGGGATAAGTCAGCTCTCAGCTTTTAGGGCTAATGTGCTGAATTGCCCTTTGCCCTCTATCTCTTACTTCACCGACGAATTGCTCTTCGCAGCTTCTGCCTTCACTGCTACGAGTTCCTTCTTTGCCTCAGCTACTACTGCGGGATATTCCTTAAAGTTCTTCACTACGCTCTCCAAGATATAGCTCGCTTGATAGCTATCCTTTAAGCCCGCAAAGTTCTTAGCCATCACGATGAGACTCTTCGCAGCAAACTCCTTATGTCCGCCGTATTCCTTAGCAATACGCTGTACCACCTCGTTAGAGCCTTTATAGTCCTTATCCTGATGTTTATAAAGTGCCTCATAGTACAAAGCCTCAGCCATCAGGCTACCGCTGGCAGTCTTCTGTACCTCGGCGTAGTACTTGCGCGCATCCGCGTCCTTGCCTGTGGCACTATAAGCGCGTGCCAGCACTATGTAAGCATCGTTCTTAATGCGCGTGTCGATACTCTTCTCCTCAAGCACCTTGTTTGCATAGGCAATGGCATTGTCATAGAGCTTCTCATTGTAACATACGCGCATCAGGTTGCTCTGTGCATAGACCTTATTCTGCGCTACGGTTGCTGTCTTCTCCAACTCCTCTAAGTAAGGCTTGGCTTTCAGGTAGCTGCCCGCATCGAGCAAGATTTGACACACACGCGTGAGCGACTGCTCGGCGTGCTCATTTGCACTGCTCTTCGCCACGCTCTCAAACAGCGGCAAAGCCTTGCCCTTCTGCCCTGCCTCAAAGTAGAGCTGTGCCAACTGAAACTCAGCACTTGCACGGCGCATTCCCCTTGGGTAGTCCTTGAGATATTTCTCAAAGGCAGCTATCGCCTCCTTGTTGTTATTCTGCATATATTGGCGTTCGGCAGCCTCATAGCTCGCTCCCTCGAGTTCTATATCGCTGACTTCCACATAGCCCAAACTCTTAGCCCAACCAGCATATTCAGCTACTTTGCCCGTATCCACATAGATGAGCTTCGCCGATGCCACCGCTTGGTTTGCCTCTGTACTATTAGGGTAGTCCTTAGCGATTTGCTTAAAGAGCTGCAACGCCTTCTGATTCTCACCCTTGTTGTAATACACCAAGCCCTCACGCAGCATCGCCTTAGGCACTAAGATGTTGCCCTTGTATTCGTTTTTGAGCTGCTGGTAGAGCGCAATCCCCTTCTCGGTATTGCCTGCGGAAATATAAGCACTCGCGAGCTCATAGAGGGCATTGGGTCTAAGAGAGGAACCTTTATAGTTCTTGATAAACTTCTCTAAATCCTCTATCTTGCTTTGCTGCCTATCGACAAAGCCATAGCTGATCGCCTTCTGATACGCAGCATAGTCCACATCCTGCGCCTTCTCTTCCACGAGCTTGTTATAGCCCTCCATCGCTGGCCAATACTTGCCCGTTACAAAATAGCAATCCGCCAAGCGCAGCTGTGCATCGTGCTTCCACTCCTTGTTCTTAGGACTCTGTTTGAGGTATTTCTCAAAGTTGGCAATCGCCCCTGCGTAGTTCTTATCGTTGAAATAAGCATACGCCAGCCCATAATAGCCCTTGGCGTACTCCTCCGTCTTCGGTGCTGTGGGGCTATTGAGGTATTGGGTAAAGAAGTTCGCCGCCCCCTTGTAATCCTGTAAAGCATAAGCCGCCTCACCAGCCCAATAGGCAGCACGCACCGCTGTGGCATCGTTGCCGCCTTGTGCTTTTTGAAGATAACTCAGCGCATTGGCGTACTGACGCTCATTGAAGAGCTCCAACCCACGATAGAACGCCACTTTCTTATAAATCTCCTTGTCCTTCGCGCTCGTGCTCTTCTCCAAGAGATTTAAAGCCGCTGCATAGTTCCCAGACGAGATGTACGAATCCACCAACAGCCCTTGTATCTCTTCGGTATGACTCGTAGGATACACCGAGGCATACATCTGCAACACCTCAGGCACACTCTCATAAGGGTTACCGATCTCATAGCCGAGACGCGCGTAGTTGAGCATCGCATCTTGCTTTATCTTAGGCTCGAAATCCATCTGCGAGGCATTGCGAAAGGCATTGAGTGCCTGCTGCTTCTGCCCCGTTTTGAGGTAACACTCAGCCAAGTGATAATAGGCATTCTGAGCCACACTATCGTTCCCCCCAACGATCTTGTTAAACTGCCCTATAGCTGCCGTATAGTTGCCCTCTTTGTAGTAGGCATAACCAATATAGTAATAATCCGTGTTGGAGTACTTGCCCTTCTTGCCCTTGTAATTCATCAAGTAAGGCAATGCCTCTTTATACTGTTTCAGGTTAAAATAACTCTCCCCGATAATCTTGTTAAGCTCTGAAATCTCCTCAGCATTCTTGGTAATGCCGAGCTGTTTCTTACCCTCAGCGATAGCCTCCTCATACAGCGATTGCTTAAAGTACATATTCGCTTGGAAGTACGCCACATTCTGCCCTACCTTCTCTTCCTCAGGCACCTCCTTAAAGTAAGCCTCTGCCTTGGCGTAATCCTCACTGTCGTAAGCGATATAGCCGAGGTAATACTTCGCGCTCGCCCCGTACTCCTTGCTGGTCTGTGCTGCCTCGAGATAGGGCTTGCTCTCAGCCTGTTTGCCTGTGGCGAAGAGGCTATAACCTTTCTCAAAGTTAAACCGCTCCTCATCGCGAGGGGCAACTGTTAGCTCGTCGATAGCCTCATACCAAGCCAATGCCTGCTCAAAGTCGCCCTGCTGAAAATACAAATGCGCCATCTCCATATATGCCTCACTGCTCAGGGGCGACTCAGGGTGATTCACAATGAAGTCATTCACCAAAGCATCTGCCCCCTCCTGACCTAAGCGCACAGCAATGGTAGCGATGTAATACTCGCTCTGTGTGCGTACATCGCGATCAGTCGGGTGAAGTTCCCCCATTGAAAGGGGCAGGGGCGTGCTGCTCAACACCTTTCTAAAGAGGTTCTGCGCAGGTGCGTATAACTGTCTGTTATATAAAGCGATAGCCTTCTCAAAATCCGTAGAGGGGTGGGTGAAGGCTGCCGTTTCTTGACCCCATAGGGTAGATGCGACTCCTATTAGGAAGGCAACTGAAAGAAGTGTTTTTTTCATAGACTTTTTATTTAATGGACAAAAGTACAAATAAAATCTGAAATAGCAAGTATTTTGAAAAAATAAAGGCTCTACATACATTGTAAAGCCTTGTGAATAAAAGTGGTCCCAGTTGGGCTCGAACCAACGACTCCCTGATTATGAGTCAGGTGCTCTAACCGACTGAGCTATGAGACCTCCATTTTTATTATGACGGCGCAAAAGTATAACAAAATATTGATATGCGCAAATTTTGAGTGTATTTTTTGGAAAAAGATTTTTTCATAAAATAGGATAAATATTGTATTTCAAAGGATTGTAAGTTTCAAAAGGGCAGAAAAAACTCCCCTACTGGCGGGCTATGTAGCTGCTTCATAGGGGAGCGGTGTTATGGAAAAACTTACTTATTAGCTCGTACTTTCTGCTCCCATTTCCACGCTGATGCCATCGCATCGTCTAAGGTAGAAAGTGCTTTCCAGCCGAGTTCATTGTTTGCCTTGTCTGTGTTGGCATACGCAGCGGTGATGTCCCCCGCACGTCTGCCGACAATCTGGTAGTTGAGCTTCTTGCCCGATACGCGTTCAAAACTTTGAATTACTTCCAACACCGTACTGCCCTTGCCTGTACCGATGTTGAAAACTTCGTAGTTCTCCTTATTCTTCTCGCCAATAAGCCTTTGCAGTGCCACGACGTGCGCTTTTGCCAAATCCACCACGTGGATATAGTCGCGAATGCAAGTGCCATCAGAGGTTGGATAGTCGCCTCCGAAAACTGAAAGCTGTGCTCTCAGCCCAATACCCGTTTGAGTGATGTAAGGCACTAAGTTCTGTGGCATACCGATAGGCAACTCGCCTATCTCTGCCGAAGGGTGCGCTCCAATAGGGTTGAAATAGCGCAGCGCAATAGCGTTGAGCTGTGGGGTTACGTGGCAGGTGTCGCTGATGATTTCCTCACTGATCTGCTTAGTGTTCCCATAAGGCGACTCTGCCTTCTTTACAGGGGCATTCTCAGTAATAGGCAACTCATCTGCCTGTCCGTACACAGTGCACGACGAGCTGAAGATAAAGTTCGCACGCCCCAGCTTGCTGAGCTCCTCTAAGAGGTAAATGAGGCTGGTAAGGTTGTTTTCATAATACAGCAAAGGCTTATGTACGCTTTCGCCTACTGCCTTTGAAGCCGCAAAGTGTATCAACCCCTGCACATCCTGATGGCGACGGAAGAAATCCTGCACATCTGCCTTATTGCGCAAGTCAAACTTTTCAAATACAGGCTTCTTGCCCGTAATCTTAGTGATACCGTCAAGCACACTCTCTTGCGAGTTCGAGAGATTGTCGATGATCACCACCTCAAACCCCGCTTGTTGCAATTCTACTACGGTGTGTGAGCCAATAAAACCCAATCCACCTGTTACTACTATTTTTTTCATTATATATGTTATTTTAGAAATTAGAAAAATAGGAATTAGAAATCAACAGAGAGTAAAGAGTAGAGAGTAATAGCAGTATGAGCTGATCACTGACCTCTGACCCCTCACTTCTCACTCCTCATCTTATTGAGATTCTCTCTGAGCTCTTTGAGCATTGCCCGTTCGTCTTCGTCCTTTGAAGTCTCTAATAGCTTTACGGCTTCTTCTTGTATTTCAAGGGCTTTCTTCTTCTCACCACTGACAAAAAGCAAGTGCGCTAGCGTATCGAGGTAGGGTGCGCGCTTTTCCATCTGTACGGCCACCTGACTCCAAGCGAGGGCTTCCTTGAGCAACTCAGGGTTGTTGCGCTCAGTCTCATACACCTTCCAAGCGACATTATTCGCACGATTGGCAAACTTCATCTTGTAGTACTTCCAGCTGTCGTCTGCATCAGTAGTCTCAGTGCTGAAAGCTGCATCTAAGCCCGAGATGAGGTTGCCGTCCTTCTTCAACAGTCCTTTGTAATAATCTCTAAAGAGCTGTATTGCCTCCTGAGGTTGCCTTTCATACGCCAAATCGATGTAATCACCTAAGGAAAGCACCCCTACTTCAAGAGCCTTGTGCAATGCCTTATTCAGCACGGCTTGTTGCTCAGGTTTATCGACAAAATTAGCGAAAAGCAGCAGCGTTTGAATACTCTGCTTGCGCAGTGGGATAAAGTCCTTCTTATTCCTTATGGACAATGGGTAATAATCCTCTCCGTCCTGATAAGCTGTCTCCAAATCAACGCCTTCCTTTTTGAGCAAAACCTTGTTATGTGCCTCGATGTCCTTATAGAAATTCACCAAATACACGATTGCGCCCAAATCGGCTGTCTGAGGTTCTTTTTCTTTGAGAAAATACTGCTTGTAGTAGTTGTTCTCGCCAAAATTGTTTACCAACACCCTTGCGTAGTCTACATCGAGCTTCTTATCACCCTTATGAGCCTCTATCAGGCGCGTCCATTGGGCGGTAAGTTGCTCAGGGGTAAGTTTCACAGTGTAAAGGCGATCGGTATTCTTTAAATTCTGAAAGTAACCTTCGCGTTCATAGCTGCCATCAGGGGTTTCTTCACCCTCCTTCTTCTCTTCTTTTACCAAGAGAAACGGCAGGTAATCCTCATCGCCTGTGATGGTCGTAAAGGCTTTTTCAACTGCTTTTAGGGGTGCTTTTGCATTGGTGAGCACTTGGTCTATTTCCTTTGCCTTTGCTGCCGTATGGAATACGCGGTAGCGCGTGTTGTCGGAGATCAAGTCGCCCGCCTCTAAGGTATTGATAGTCGTCTCTTCTTTGTATACGATTGCTCCTTGCCCATCGAGTACTACATACTGATCCGTATCGCTCAGCTTGTTTGCCTTTACCCACTTCGCATCTTTCTTACCCGTTAAGTAAAACTCATAGCTTATCAAGTCCTTAGGGGTGATCGCCTGCTCGCGCCCAGCGGATTGGTCATAAGCTGAAAGTATCTCTTGATAGCTTTTGAGCAGTTCCTCAAAAACCTTTTCAGCCTCTTTGTTCTGTGGCTGGTAGAACACCATCACTAAGCGGTTGTTCTTCTTAGCCTGTGCTATAGCTTCGTTGAGCGAGCGAGCTGCCTTTACCACAGCTTGTGAGGCTTTTTTCTTCTCAGGATTGTAATCGGGAATGTCGTTCTCCTCATCGAAGGCTATCAGGTGTTTCCAGCCTTTTACTTCCTCTGCACTGCTATGGGTAAGCACCTCATTGTCCTTTTGTGCGTCTATCTTCTTGATAACGATGTCCGCACCCCTCTCGGGTTTGAGTACCAACTCTTGCTTGTCCGCCTTGTAAACGCCCTCCATTTTGCCCAAGCCACTGCGCAGCACCCCTGTGTAGAGCACCTCTACGGCTGAGGTTGTCTTGCCTACGGGTATCTTCTCGATATGCACTTCGGCACCTTTGCCCATCGCTTGTACGCGCGAGGCATCTACCAAGTAGAGGTTTTCCGTCTTGGGGATCTCAACGGTCTCTAAGGCGTAAAGTGGGTAGGGGTTGCCGCTGTCTACGGGCTTGCGTTCATCGATGTTGGTGATTTTATTGTATAGGCATACGTAATCAATGCCTCCTTTTGCGTTCTCGTAGCCGAGGTAGATATAGCGTGGATCTAATTCCTCACCGCCTTTGAAGGTGAGTTGTAGCACTGCCGAGGAGCCTTCTTTGCGCTTTACCTGAAAGGCGTTTACGCTTTTGGGTTGCAGACTTATGCGTTGGTCTTTCACAGTGTAAGTGCCCGAGAAGGCAACAAACTCAAAGGTGCCATCGGGCTTCATCCGTATCTCCAAACCTGAAGGATTGGGCTCTGTGGTGTACTGCCCTGCTACTGCCTCATTCTGTGCCATCACAGCCGTTGAAAGCACCATCGCCCCCAAAAATAAAACTCGCTTCATAAATTTTGAATTATTTCCCGCAAAAGTACAATTTTCTTTCCAAAGTACAATTTATTTCTAAAAAAAAGATACCTTTGCAATCTAAAAATAATGCGAATGTGCTGTAAGGCAGCACAGTAAGGCATTTGTAACAAAATAACTTAAAGAAGAGAAGACTTATGAATGAGTTTACAACCTTAGATTTTGAAGCCGTACTTAAGGAGTGGATTACGAATCTTATCAAGTACATCCCTACTTTGCTGGCTACCATTGCCTTGTACATTGCAGGGCGTTATCTTATCCGATTTATTACCAAAGTGTTAAAGAGCCTGATGGAGCGGCGTAATGTCGATACCGCTTTGGAGGGATTCCTGTTGCAGGTGGTGCGTTGGATTCTCTACATCGCACTTTTCCTAACCATTGTGCAGATCATTGGGCTGCCTGCCACTCAGTTTATTGCCATCATCACTTCGGGCTTTGTAGCGGTAGGCCTGGCGTTGCAAGGTTCGCTATCGAACTTTGCCAGTGGCATTATGATATTGGTGTTCAAGCCCTTCCGTGTAGGTGACACTATCGAAGGTAATGGCGAAAAGGGTGTGGTGAAGAATATCGGCTTATTCGCCACTACGCTCAATAAAGGCGATAATGAGCAGGTGATTATCCCTAATACGCAGCTTACCAGCAATAGCATCATCAACTACACACGTGAGGAGAAGCGGCGCGTGCGGGTTCCTGTGGGCATAGGCTATACCTCGGACATACAAAAAGCGCGCGAAATACTCTTAGACATCGCCGCTAAGGAACCACTCTCCCTGAAAGAAAGCGATGTCGCACCGAGTGTGATTGTTGAGGAACTTGCCGATAGCTCGGTGAATATTGCCTTGCGCTATTGGTGTAAATCAACTGACTATGGCACTTGCTACTACCGCACTCTGGAGGAAATCAAATATCGTTTCGATGCTGAGGGCATTGAAATACCTTTCCCACAAACGGACGTATACCTGCACAAAACCTAAAATACGCTACAAAAAATTTTCCTAAATAGGAGATAAAGCAAGGTTAATGCATAGATAAAGCATAGGTAATGCATAGGTAATTCCACAAAAAATAGAAAGCGCAAAACTCTAAAAACAATTCTTTTTGGAAATGTTTTTTAGAGTTTTGCGCTTTTTATAGTATGATCTCTAATTAATATATTAAGCCTAAAAATCGCACTAATCCAAGATTTCGCTCTCGTCGAACACCTCACCATCGGAGGAGCAAGCCATAAAGACGATATCCTCTACAACCCCTCCGTAGAAGAACATCAACTGATCGCCCACCACCGAGATATTGTTCAATTTAAGATGCTTTTCAAAAGCTTTTTCATCGAGATAAGGCTCATCACCATCGCGGATTTCGTCGTTATAAGTTTCGGTGTGCTGGTCAGCTAAGAATTTCTTTGCCTTTACATCCAAGAGTTCTAACTTGTTAAGGACGTTGTTCACCAGCGGGAGCACCTCGGAGAGATCTTCACCATCAGGCTCTACCTCCACTTCAATTTTTCTCTTTTTTAGGGTGGTCTCTAAACGATAAGCACCACTGCTACTTTTGTGTTTTTTTAGTTCATTAATAGTAATTTCTTTCACAGTATATGGTTTTTATTTAAATGAGGTGCAAAGGTAATATTTTTTGGATAAACAGCAAGTGTTTTTCAGGTTTATTTTCTCAAAAAGGGCAGAAGAAGTGTGTAATTGAGATATTTAGCATATAATATAACGAAGTGCGCCGCGCTTTAGCGCGGCGCACTTAGAATATGGAAGTAAAAATTTATTTTTTAGTGGTGAATTTTATAGACTTGATGATTGCTTCGAGCTCAAAAAGGAAGTCGCGCTTGGGCACCATTGGTGCTGAGACGAAGCCTTCGGCTACTACCCAACGCTTGTTGTTTTTATCTTCAATCATATAGTTGACGTAGGGGCCTCCTAAAGGGAAGTCTTTTACCTCCCAAAGCCCTTTGCTTTCAATGGTGCGGTGCCCTTTGAGTTGTGTTTCGAAGATGCTTGGTGCTAAGTAGGTTTCGGTGACCATATACATTCCCTCTTTGGGACCTGGTATGTAGCGTTTGCCTATGGAGTCGCGCATTTTTACGATACTCTGGGCTTTGTCATCAGGAGTGATGAAGGGTTGGGCTGGCATCTCGTAGAGGATGATGTTTGCAGTTCCTCCCTTGATAGGGCGCTCAATCCAGAAGAAGTTATTTTCTTTCTTCACTACCTTATATACTGAGGGCATTGTAAAGCTAAAGCCTAAAGCCTGCTCTACCTGAGGGTCGTTATTCAGTGAGGAGGTAAATCGTTTTTGTGCTTCGGCAAGGTCGTTATTTTTAAAGGCATAGATGAACTGCTCGGCATACTCTTCTACTTTGCAGGCGATCTCTCGGTGGGTTTTGCCTTGTACGATCCCTACTACTTGGGGACGGGCAAAGGCATTGTCTTTGATGTAAGCCTTGCAGGGCTCTTCTTTGCGGATTAGTAGGATATTGCGGCTATTGCGCGTATTGCCCTCGAATACCTGAGGGGGCACTTGGTGAAGTGAGAAGGTAGGTTCTTCGGTAGGGAGCCCATCGACAGGGGCTGCGAAGTACTTGCGGATGGTATCGCCCACGGAACCTTCCCATAGCTCATTATCAATCACTACGGCTAAGGAATTGAGTTGCCCCACAGATTCGGGTAGGTATATTTGTCCCTGTCCTTTTTTGTTAGGATTGCAGGAGCTCATCAATAGGGTTAGCGCAACGAATATGTATAATAGGCGTTTCATAAAAAATCTAATTGTTTTTAATGTAAAAAGCATACAGCGAAAATCGTTCCAAACTGTGTTTTACGGCAAAAAAAAGTGTTTTTTTTAAGCAATATAACTATAGTATGCTGATTTACAGTGTAGATATATTTTAGTGTTTCTCTATTTTTTAGGGAAAGAGAAGACGCTCAATCACTTCTGGGAGGTGGCGATATTCGAGGGAGTGTATTTTCTCGGCTAAGCGCTCTGCGTTATCGCTTCGTTCCACTTCCGTTTTTGCTTGGTAGATGATGGTGCCTTGATCATAGTGCTCATTGACGTAGTGTATGGTGATGCCGCTTTCACTTTCGCCGTGGGCTATAACGGCTTCGTGCACAAAGTGTCCGTACATTCCTTTGCCACCGTATTTAGGCAGTAGGGCAGGGTGGATGTTGATGATGCGGTTGGGGAATGCCTCGATGATGGGTGTAGGGAATTTCCAGAGGAAGCCCGCTAACACAATGAGATCGGGCTGTAATTGCTTCATTAGTGAAAGGACTATCTCGCTGTGGTATAAGACATTGCGATCGGCAACTAAGGTGGGAACTCCGAGGTGTTTGGCACGTGAAAGTACTCCCGCTTGTGGGTTGTTGGTGATGATGAGGGTTACCTCTGCGTTGCCTTTTTCTTGGAAATAGGTGGTGATACGTTCGGCATTAGTGCCTGATCCTGAGGCGAAAATGATGATTTTTTTCATTCTTCAGTGGGTTCTATGGGTGTTTCTCCTTTGAGTTTGGCTTGGAATTTTTCGAAGCATCGGGTTACTTTTTGATAGATGAGGGGATAGTCGGCGATTTCTTTACCTATATATACGAAAGCCAGTGCATAAGGCTCGCTGGTGATGGTGCTAAGGGTGTGTTTTTGGAGGCGGTAGCACTCGCGGATGAGGCGTTTTAGTCTGTTGCGATGTACGGCGCGCTTAAAGCTGCGTCTGGGTACGCTTACGAGCATTTGGAAAGGGACTTCCAAGGCGGGAATAGGGGTGAATACGAGGCGTAGGGGATAGCTCTGGACGCTGTCTCCTTCGGTAAATAGCTGCTGAATGTACTTGTGTTTGCAGAGTTTTTCAGCCTTTGGGAATGAGTAGTTTGATGGTTCCAAATTGATAGGTTGCCTTTGTAGGTAGTGATGCAAATAAGGTGCAAAAGTAGTAAAAAAATCGTTTAGGAGAGATAAAAGACTGAAATATTTTTTGGTTTAAAGAGCTGAACTAAGGATAGGTAAAGTGTTAAAGTTTCGTTAAACAAGGGGCTTGAAGGGGTGTTTTTCGGTTATTATTTTGTAACTTTGCGGGAAAGAAGTAAATTGAGTAGCTTATGAAAACACTTGTATTTCAATTTGATAACAACTATATGTTCCGTTTGATGCAAGGAGCAGTGTGGGTTGATGGGCAGCGGTTGACCATCTTTAAAGAGAAGGTGAAGGAAAAACGAGTGGAGCTTCCTGAGGGGGCTAAGGAGCTTGTTTTAACAATAGAAAAGTACAGTTCTATGCCTATTGCTGTTGCAAATTTGCCCGAAAACCAGACGCATTATTTTAAGGTACGCAGCAGGGTGAGCAATGCTTTTTATGTGGTGGCGTATGTGTTGTTCTTTGGTTTCTTATGTTTAGAATTTTGGCATAGTAAACCTGATATTTTACTTTGGCTGGAAGGTTTTATGGTCGTACCTTTTATGATATTAGTGTATGTGCAACTTTTTAAACGCAAGGGGATGATCGTGGTAAAGAGAGTAGAGGTGTAGGTATAAAAAAAGCTACCTTAAAATAGGTAGCTACGTTGTTGGCCTACAAGGACTCGAACCCTGAAAAACAGAACCAGAATCTGCTGTGTTACCATTACACCATAGGCCAGAAAAAGATCTGAAAAAAGCTACTCAGCTGAGTAGCTTTGAAGTTTTATTGGTTGGCTTACAAGGACTCGAACCTTGAATAACAGAACCAAAATCTGCTGTGTTACCATTACACCATAAGCCAATCTCTTCATTTTTGCGGTGCAAAGGTACGACTATTTTCAAATCTCACAAATATTTTTGTAATATTTTTGTAAAAAAGTTTTTTGAGAGTTTTTATCTCACTGAATTTCAATGCAGTATTTTTTGTTGAAAAATTATTTACTTTTTTCTTTGCCAGTTAAAATTATTGCCGTACTTTTACGCTTTCAAATCAACGATTTTTTTAAATGAAAAAACAAAGTATTTTAGTAGTTGTAGTGATTCTTTTTTTAGGACTTACCTATGGGTTTAGCAGCCGAACAAAGCAGAACCCACTGCCACGCCATACGCCAGCTCCTGAGATCGTGTTGCCGCAGCCCGATGGCATGCCGCTTGCGCTCTCTTCCCTCAAAGGGAAGTATGTGCTTATCGACTTTTGGGCAAGCTGGTGCCCGCCCTGCCGCAAGGAGAGCAAGCACTTGAAAAAAGCCTATGAAACCTATAAGAACAAGGGCTTTACCATCTACTCGGTATCGGTGGATAAAGATGCCAGCAAGTGGCTGAAGGCGATCAAAGACGATGGGCTCAGCTGGCACCACGTGCGCGATGTCGATGGCAAGGCATCGGACACCTATGGTATACGCGAGATCCCTGCCCCTATCCTTATTGACCCCCAAGGAGAGGTTATAGCACAAGGCGATGCCCTACTTGGCAAAGCACTTGCAGAAACACTGAAAAAGTATGTACAATAGGGGGTAGAGAACAGAGAGTAGAGGTCAGAGAGCAGAGAGTAAAGTTGACGCTTGATACCTTACATCTGACCCCTGAAAACTAATATGGAATAATTCACGAGCGAAGGGTTTGGGCACTCAAAGCTCAAAGCTCAAAGCTCAAAGCTGATATAAATAATGAGTATTACCAAGAAATTCAATCCTGACTATGTATTTGAAACCAGTTGGGAGGTTTGCAACAAGGTGGGCGGTATCCACACCGTGATTGCTACCAAGGCTTTGAGTATGTCAAAGCAGTTCAGGAGCAAGTACATCACTATTGGTCCTGATATATGGCAACACGCTGAAAATGCGGAATTTGTGGAAAATCCCGACCTCTTTAAGTCGTGGCGTGCTAAGGCTGCCAACGAGGGGCTACGTGTGCGCGTAGGGAATTGGAATATCCCTGGCACACCGATCGCTATATTGGTCGATTTCTCACACTATGTGAGCAACAAAAACGACATCCTGCGCTTCTATTGGGATAACTATAAGCTCGACTCCTACAATAGCTCTTGGGACTACATCGAGTCCGTGCTCTTTGGTTATGCCGCAGGGAAGGTAATTGAGAGTTTTGTGAAGTTCAACACCGCCTCACGCGAGAATGTGATATGCCATTTCCACGAATGGCAGACAGGTAGTGGGTTGCTGTATATTGAGAATCAAATGCCTAAGGTAGGTTCGGTGTTCACCACCCACGCCACCGTAGTGGGTAGGTCTGTAGCAGGCAATGGGTTGCCACTCTACAACAATATGAAGGGCTATGAGCCTGAACAAACCGCTTACCGCTTTGGGGTACAGCACAAGTACTTCCTTGAGAGAGAGGCAACTAAGGTGGCAGACTGCTTCACTACAGTGAGCGAAATCACGGCTGCAGAGGCTGAGCACTTCTTAGGCAGAAAGGTGGATATCATCACCCCTAACGGCTTTGAGGACAGCATAGTGCCCGCTGATAAGGCTTTTGACAAGAAACGCACAGAGGCTAAAAAGCAACTGCATCGCGTAGCGCAGGCTCTCTTGGGCTATACGCTGCCTGAGGACATTAAGATGGTAGCCATCAGTGGGCGTTATGAGTTTCGCAACAAGGGCATTGATGCCTTCATCGATGCCCTCGGTGCACTGAATCGCAATACGAAGAACAAGAAGGAGTTGTTGGCATATATCCTCATCCCAACAGCATACGATGGGGTAAATGAGGACTTATTGCACAACCTCAAAACACCTCAGCAGGCGCGCCCATCAGTGCAGAACCGCTTGACGCACAACCTGCCAAGCCCTGACAACGACCCTATCCTGCGCCGCCTCTCTGAGCAGCAGCTCTTTAACCGCAAAGAAGACAAGGTAAAGGTAGTCTTCTGCCCAAGTTACCTCAATGGGAGTGATGGTGTATTCGGTTTGCCGTACTACGACCTGCTCATCGGGCTCGACGCTACAGCCTTCCCTTCGTACTACGAACCTTGGGGCTATACACCGCTCGAAAGTTTGGCATTCAAGGTGCCTACCATCACCACTAATTTGGCAGGCTTTGGCAAATGGGTAAACGATTATTACCCTGAAAAGCAAAAGGCGATTGAAGTGGTAAAGCGTACTGATAGCAATTATGGCGAGGTAGTAGCCGCTGTTACCAAGAACTTCCAGAATGTGCTTGACGCTAAGGAAACAGAGTTTAACGCACTGCGCGAAGCAGCTGCCAAAGTAGCTCAGATCGCCCTGTGGAAGAACTTAGTGAAGTACTACCTCGAATGCTACAAAAAGACGCTCGAGAACATCGAAGAGCGCGTTGAAGCATTGCCACCAATGGAAGTGGACGGGGTGGCCTATATGGAAAAGACCAAAGTGGTCAATACCCCTAACTGGCGCAGTGTGATTATCCACCGTGCCATACCCGATGCCTTACAACCACTCGAAGAGTTAGCAAAGAATATATGGTGGAGCTGGAACGACGAGGCTTACGAACTCTTTAAGTACATTGATAAAGATCGCTGGATTGAGATGCGCAAAAACCCTATCGCCCTGCTGGATACCATCTCACTCAAACGCTACAAAGAGCTGGAAAGCGACCGCACCTTTATGGCTAACTTAGGCAAGGTGTATGCAGATTTCCAAGCGTATATGGCTAAGAAAGACGAGATGGTAAGCCCATCAGTGTCCTATTTCAGTATGGAATACGGCTTGCACTCCTCCCTGAAGATCTATTCTGGTGGCTTGGGTGTATTAGCAGGCGACTACCTGAAAGAGGCGAGCGATAAGGCTACTAAGATCACCGGTGTGGGATTGCTGTATCGCTATGGCTATTTCACCCAAAAGCTCTCAGCTGCGGGCAACCAAGAGGCTGATTACGAAGCTCAGGACTTCTCAAAGATACCTGTAACCCCCATAACTGACGAAAGTGGTAAATGGCTAATCATATCGTTGCCGCTGCCAGGACGTACGCTCAACGCTCGTGTATGGCGCGTAGACGTTGGTCGCGTTGAACTTTACCTTTTAGATACTGATTTTGAGGATAACCGTGAAGACGACCGCTCCATCACCCACCATCTCTATGGTGGCGATTGGGAGAACCGTCTCAAACAAGAGATGCTACTCGGTATGGGGGGTATCAAGATGTTGCGCAAACTCGGCATCAACAGCGAGGTGTACCACTGCAACGAAGGGCACGCAGCCTTCATCGGGCTGGAACGCCTGAGTGAGTACATCGAGCAAGATCATCTGAGCTTCTCCGAGGCTATGGAAGTGGTGCGCGCCTCATCGCTATTCACCACCCACACCCCTGTGCCTGCTGGGCACGACGCCTTTGAAGAAGGAATGCTGCGCAACTACATCGAGTACTACACCGATAAGCTCCACGTAAATTGGGAACAGATACTCGCCTTGGGTAAAATCAACTTGCAAGACCCTAAAGAGAAGTTCTCAATGAGCAACCTCGCAGCCAACCTCTCACAAGAGGTGAACGGCGTAAGCTGGCTACACGGCGAGGTCAGCAAGGAAATCCTTAAAGACCTATGGCCTGGCTATATGCCCGAAGAACTGCACATCAGCTACGTAACCAACGGCGTGCACCAACCTACCTGGACAGGCGGCTCTTGGAAAGAAGTAGAAGAAGAGGTGTTTGGCAAGGATTTTAAAGAGCACCACTTTGACCCTAAGAGCTTCGAGGGTATCTACAAAGTATCCGACAAGCGCGTGTGGGAGATACGCAACGCGCTAAGGGCTAAGCTCCTGCGCCGCGTAGAACAGAAATTGCGTTTAGAGAAAAACACCCCTTACTTCTCACCACGCCAATTGGTAGAAATCAAAGAGAACCTACGTGAGGACATCCTCACCATAGGCTTCGCCCGTCGCTTTGCCACTTACAAGCGTGCACACTTGCTCTTCACCAATTTGGAGCGTTTAGACCAGATTATTAACAACCCCGAACGCCCCGTGCAGTTCATCTTTGCTGGGAAAGCACACCCCGCAGACAAAGCAGGTCAGGACTTGATAAAGAACATCGTGGAAATATCCAAACTGCCACAGTTCTTAGGCAAAATCCTCTTTGTACCTAACTACGATATGGAACTCGCCCGCCACTTAGTGCAAGGGGTAGACGTGTGGATGAACACCCCAACACGCCCATTGGAAGCCTCAGGCACCAGCGGTGAGAAGGCAGCAATGAATGGTGTAATGCACTTCAGTGTACTTGATGGCTGGTGGGTAGAAGGCTATCGTGAAGATGCAGGCTGGATGTTACCTATGGAACGCGCTTACGAAAACCAAGAATATCAAGACGAAATGGACGCCGAGATGATCTACAACATCATCGAGGACGACATTGCCCCTATATTCTACGACCAGAATAAGGAAGGCATCTCATCGCGCTGGTGTGCTATGATCAAGAACACCATAGCCAAAGTGGCAGTGAACTTCACCACCACCCGTATGCTCACCGACTACGAAAACCAATACTACTTCCCAATGCGCGACCGCGTAGCGAGCCTCAAGGAAAACAACTTCGCCCGCGCTATTGAGATCTCTGATTGGAAACGCAAGGTAACTCAGGAGTGGGACAATATCAAGGTAGTAGGCATCTCCGTGCCAAACCGCTCTGAGCAACTCATCTCCATAGGGAAAACCTATCGCGGTGAAGTTACCCTCGATGTGGCAGGCTTACGCGCCGAAGATGTAGGCGTAGAGCTGGTAGTAGCCCAGAAGAAAGACGATAAAATCAAGGTAATCAACACCGAAGAGTTTAAAGTGATGAGTGTAGAAGGCAACAAAGCCACCTACGAGCTGGAAGCAGCTTCCGAAATACCAGGGGCATTGCAGCTGGCAATACGCATCTTCCCTAAAAATGCACTCTTGCCTCACCGACAAGATTTTGCCTTAGTGAAGTGGCTGTAAAGTGTCTTTTTTGATTGTATTAAATTGATTATCATATTTTTATACAAGTAAAAAGCACTGTGTAAGCGACTTATTAAATTTCAAAAAAAATTAAATTTATAAAAAAAAATTGGCATAAATTGTATTTGTATTAAAATAATGCCTATATTTGCGCCAAAATTAAAATAGTAATCAAATTCATTTTTAAGTATGAAGAAAATCAAAGTAACTTTATTTGCTTTGGCTGCCACCTTTACAGTAGCAGTTCAAGCGCAAGATGAAAACAATCCTTGGCAAATAGGATTTGGAGTTAACTCAGTTGATATTCGTACTCCAGAAGATTTTGGAGAAGTATTAAAGGACTGGGGTGGACCGAGTGATATCAATATTCTTCCTGCTGTATCACGTCTTTCAGTAGGTAGATATATTGGGAAAGGTTTCTCGGCAGAAATAGCAGGATCATTGAACAAGATCGAAAAAGGCTATGGTTATGTAAAAGATGCTGAGAAAGTAGACTACTCATTCTGGGCTGCAGATTTAAGAGTACAGTATCACTTGAACTCTCTTTGGAAAGGTGCAAGATGGTTTGACCCTTACTTGCAAGTAGGTGGTGGTTATGCTTCAATTGATGATGAAGGGAAACTACGCGGCTTAGGCGGTGGTGGTTTGAACCTTTGGTTGACCCAGAACATCGGTTTGAACTTACAGACTACTTACAACCCTACATTTAAGTCAAAATCTACTGAGGATTACTTCCAACACGCAGCAGGTATCACTATTAAGTTTGGTGTGAAAGACCGTGATAAAGACGGTGTGCCTGATAAAGATGACGCTTGTCCTGATGAACCAGGTAAGAAAGAACTTCAAGGTTGCCCAGACCGTGATGGTGATGGTGTAGCTGACAAAGACGATCTTTGCCCAGATGAAGCAGGTAAGCCAGAATTGAAAGGTTGTCCTGACCGTGATGGTGACGGTATCGCTGATAAAGACGATGCTTGTCCAGATGAAGCAGGTCTTGCTGAATTCAACGGTTGCCCTGACACAGATGGTGATGGTGTACCAGATAACCTCGACCAATGTAAAGATGTAGCAGGTCCTAAGGAAAACAACGGTTGCCCTTGGCCAGATACAGATGGTGACGGCGTTCTTGACAAAGATGACGAATGTCCAGATGTTCCTGGTACTGTTGAAAACAAAGGTTGCCCTGAAGTAACTAAGGAAGTTCAAGATCAATTGAACTCTTATGCTAAGACAATCTTGTTTGATGTAGGTAAAGCAACTATCAAACCACAGTCAGCAACTATCTTGAACCAAATCGTTGATGTATTGAACAAATACAAAAACTCTAAGTTCTCAATTGAAGGTTATACTGACATCACAGGTAAGAGAGCTAAGAACATTAAGCTTTCTGAAGACAGAGCTTACTCTGTTAAGGCTTACTTGATTGAAAAAGGTATTGATGAAGGTCGCCTTACTGCAAAAGGTTTCGGTCCTGACAAACCAATTGCGTCTAACAAGACTAAGAAAGGTAGAGAACTCAACAGACGTGTAGAAATTAACTTGATAAAATAGTTAATTAAAATTTAAATAAGAAAGGATGCTCGGAAGGGCATCCTTTTTTATTTATACACCTTATTATATAATGGCAAATATAGATTTTTAATATATTTACAAGTCCCACCTTTTCTGTATTGCGATATTTATTGTATCTTTGCAACCTAAAACAAGTTGAAGAATGGCAAAAATACGCATCACTAAGAAATTTGACTTTGAGGCAGGGCACGCATTATACGGCTATGATGGTAAGTGTAAGAACCTTCACGGACACAGTTATAAACTGTGGGTAACGGTGATAGGAGAGCCTATTGCTGATGCTGAAAATATAAAGTGTGGTATGGTAATTGATTTTGGCGATCTCAAACGTATTGTCAATGATAAGATTATTGAGCAATTTGACCACGCTATGGTATTTAACGCTCAGTCGCCACACAGGGTGCTCGCTGATGAGCTACAAGCCAAAGGGCATCGTATTATAAAGGTAGACTACCAGCCAACGAGTGAGAACTTAGTAGTTGACTTTGCTCAGCGCATTGCTGAAGAACTACCATCACATATTACGCTCTTTTCAGTGAGACTACAAGAGACGGATAGTTCGTATGCAGAGTGGTATGCAAGGGATAATGAGTAAGGAAAGTAGAAATTAGGAGTTAGGAAGATGATTTACATCATTTATTTCGCAATACTCTTTCTTCTGATTTGTTGGGTCATTTATCAAAAAGGGAATGAGGAGATTAGTATGGAGGAAATACGTAAGAACTGGAAAGCGTTCAGCATTGAAGCAGAGAAATGGAAGGTGATCAATAAATATGATTTATATAAATTAGAAAATAGAGGTAAATATGGTGTGCTTGTTTTTGATAAGGAAGTAACGGCGTCACCATATCCATATAGTTTGCCACCAACATCGGAAGCTACTAAGCAGCACGCTTATCTCTGTTATTATGATAAAAAGAATAAACGTCTACCACGTTACTGGGCTGATATTTATGGTATAGATGCTAATGTAATACAAGCTAAGATTAATGTACAAGGTTTTGTAATAGTATATACAAATGGAAAAGGTAGATTCAGAATTGACCTTGACTTTCTAAATAAAGACATTCAAGAACTGCAATGAAAATAGAACTTAAAAACGGCAAAAAACTCTACTTCGCTTCCGATAATCACCTCGGCGCGCCCACAGCAGCCTTGAGCAGACCTCGTGAAGAGAAATTTGTGCGGTTTTTAGACGAAATAAAGCCCGATGCAGAGGCCATTTTCCTGCTGGGCGACCTTTTCGACTTCTGGTTTGAATATAAAACAGTGGTGCCGAAAGGTTTCGTTCGCACTTTGGGCAAACTCGCCGAAATACGCGACAGTGGCATTCCGATTTACTTCTTCGTAGGAAATCACGACCTGTGGATGGACGATTACTTCGAAAAAGAGCTGAACATCCCCGTGTTTCGCCGCCCGTTAGAGGTAGAATGCGCAGGGAAAACCTTCCTCATTGGCCACGGGGACGGTCTTGGTCCAGGAGATAAAGGTTACAAACGTATGAAGAAGATTTTTACCAATCCTTTCTGCCGTTGGCTTTTCCGTTGGCTTCATCCTGACGTAGGAGTGCGCCTCGCACAGTATCTTTCGGTAAAAAACAAGCTCATTTCAGGCAAAGAAGATGTAAAATACCTCGGTGACGACCAAGAATGGCTCGTGCAATACTGCAAAGAGAAATTAAAAACAAAACATTACGACTTTTTCCTCTTCGGACACCGACATTTGCCCTTAGAAATCACATTGGAACCCCATTCTACCTATATTAATACAGGCGATTGGATCAATTACTACACTTACGGGGAATTTAACGGCGATCAGCTGTCCCTTAAAACATATAATTAAGAAAATAAACTAAAAATGTTACGAAAATTACTCAGTTATCTATTTCCTATCAATATCGAGACAGTCGATTCGGCATTTAGTGGCAAAATTGAGCTAAATTTACACCGTGGGAAGTTGGTTTTGGACACCGCCCACACAAATTATTCCTACGGAAGTCTGCAACGGATTCTCCTCAGAGGATTACAGCAGATCGGCACCGACAGAGTGCGAATGATGGACAATATTTTGGTGCTCGGGCTGGCGGGGGGCAGCGTTGTGCGAAGCCTTACTGAAGAGATCCGTTGTAGGGGGAAAATCACCGGTGTGGATATCGATCCGGAAATGATACTGCTCAGCAAGCGCGTATTTCACTTAGATGAAATCGAAAACTTGCAAATAATATGTGCCGATGCCTATCGCTTTGCCAAGGAAGACAAATCGCGCTACGAGCTCATCATCGTAGATGTTTTTCAGGACGATAAAATACCGCCGTTCGTCCTCCGCAGAAGTTTTTCAAACATTCTCCTGCAACGCCTTACCCGAAAGGGTTGCATACTCTTCAACACTATCTGTATTTCACAAGAGGACAGGCTGAGGAATGAAAAATTTATCGAACAAAGCCGCCTCTTGTGCCACGTAAAGACGATGGACGATGTCAATGGAACAAATCAGTTAATATTTTTATATAAATGAAAAAATTTTTATTCATCACAGTTATTTTGGTAAGTGCTTTGCAATGCAGCAAGGCGCAGGACAACAAGGAGGATAATCCTCAGCAAAAACAGCAAACAACTACCTTAAAGGGTAATGATCTGTTATTAAAGTTAGTGAATGAGCAGCGCGCTAAGGGGTGTAATTGTGGGAGTACGAGATTCCGACCTGCTCCAGCGCTTGTATGGAGTAATCAATTAGAAAAGATAGCACAGAAGCACAGTGAATATATGTACGAGAAACAAGAGCTTACACACGGCGATGGAATGGATGCCCCAGGTAGAAGATTGAGAGAGGGAGGGTATAAGTATACTACTTGGGCAGAGAATGTAGCAGCAGGGCAAAAGAATGAGCGTGAGGTGATAAAGTCTTGGTTGAGCAGTCCTCCACATTGTGCGAATATTATGAACCCCAATCTTCAGGAGATGGGCATAGGGCGCAAAGGTAACTATTGGACGCAACTCTTTGCCACTCCTAAGCAATGATGTATTTAGATGTTCATTCGCATAGGCAGCATTCTGACGCTTGTACGTTGGTCATTCGTAATCAATACCCACTTTCTTGTGAGGTTGAAGAGCCTTTCTCGGTAGGGATACACCCTTGGTATTGTGAGGATTGGCAAGAGCAGTTGCGTGCATTGCACTTTGTAGCACGGCATCCCAATTGTTTTGCTATTGGAGAATGTGGTTTGGACAAGATGTGTGACACTGATTTTGCATTACAGATGCAGATTTTTAAGGAGCAAATTGCACTTTCCGAGTGCTTGGAGCTACCTTTGATTATCCATTGTGTGAGGGCTTATAGTGAGATCGTGAGTGTGAAGAAACAAATACAACCTAAGCAGCTGTGGGTGCTACACGGCTTTCATAAGAATGAGGCAGTGGCAAGGTTATTGACCCAGAATGGCATAGTGCTTTCTTTTGGTAAGGCTTTACTTTGCAGTGAAAAAGTGCAGAAAGTATTTACTTCACTTGAGGAAGGTTCTTATTTCTTTGAGACTGATGATGCGGCTTTCTCAGTAAAAGAAATCTATGCGAAAGCCAAGTCGTTGTTGACTTAAAGGATAAGGGAACATATACAAAAGAAGACCATCCAAAGATTAGTCTATGGGTAGTTTTCTTTTTTAGTTTTTAGGGGTTGATCGCTACACTAATGCTGAAATGACAGTGGCAACCCCAAAGATAATCCCTGGCATATTAGCAAAAGCGATAGGCAGGTCGCGGGGTGTTTTAAAGAGCCCGTAGCAAGTCCAGACGGTGCAATTGACACTTGCGGCTAAGGGTTGTAGAAACCTATCGTGCTCAGGAGAGGCTAAATTACCTTGAATTGTGTCAATATAAAATACGTACATTGCCACTGATAAGGCGGTACCGATCCACCCTAAGATGGTGATAAACTTGTCTGAGTTTTTTACTTCATTATTACTCATAGTGTTTGTTTTTTAATTATTAAATTCGGTGCAAAAGTAAAATTTCACACGAGAAGGGCAAATAAAATTACTTAAAAAAAACTATTTTCACCCAAAAGCTACCTCATATACAGTTATTTACTTCTTAAAAAAGTAAGATAAAAATTTGTCAGTTATAAAAATAAGTGCTAACTTTGCCCTAAATTTAGCAACTAAAAACATTCCTGAATATGAGAAAAATATTGTTATTTGCAGCAATTACAATGGTGCAATGGTTGATGGCACAACAGCAGCAGTCGCCTAATGGTGAGGTGATGCTGACCTTTGCACTTACGGCTGAGGGAGCCCCTACCTATAGAGTGGATTACAAGCATAAGCCTGTAATCAAGGAGAGCCGTATGGGTTTTGCCCTTAAGAATATTGAGAGTTTTGATAGGGGCTTCACAGTAGTCGATACGAAAACAACTACTTTTGATGAAACTTGGCAGCCTGTATGGGGTGAGGAGAGCCATATTCGCAATCACTACAACGAATTGGCGGTAAGGTTACGGCAAAAGAATACGGGACGCGAGATGCTTATACGCTTTAGAGTGTATGATGAAGGGGTAGGCTTCCGCTATGAGTTCCCACGACAGGCAGAATTAAAGTACTTTGTCATCAAGGAGGAGCTCACTGAGTTTGCGATGACGGGCGATTACAAAGCGTGGTGGATTGCAGGGGATTATGATACTCAGGAGTATGATTACACCGAAAGCCGCCTTTCGCAGATACGCACCCTGCACGATAAGGCTGTAACGCCCAATGCCTCACAGACGCCCTTCTCACCTACAGGGGTGCAGACGGCGCTGATGATGAAGACTGACAACGGTCTCTATATCAATCTACACGAAGCTGCTTTGGTGGATTTCCCGTGTATGAGTTTGAATTTGGACGATAAGAAGATGGTGTTTCAGGCGTGGCTAACACCTGATCCTCGGGGCGATAAAGGCGATATACATACGCCTTTTAGCACTCCTTGGCGTACGGTGATGGTGAGCGATGATGCGCGCAATATTTTGGCATCGCGCCTTATACTCAACCTCAATGAGCCTTGTGCTCTGAAAGATACTTCGTGGATACACCCTATTAAGTATGTAGGCGTCTGGTGGGAGATGATCACAGGTAAGAGTACTTGGGCATATACGGATGAACTTCTTCTCGAGCCCTTGAACAAGGTGGATTACACCAAACTCAAACCCAATGGACGACACGGTGCTAACAATGATAATGTGCGCCGCTATATTGATTTTGCTGCCAAACACGGGTTTGACCAAGTGTTGGTGGAAGGTTGGAACATAGGCTGGGAGAATTGGCACGACTACGATTTCGTAACGTCCTATCCTGATTTTGACCTTAAAGCACTCAATGACTATGCCCATAGTAAAGGGATAAAACTGATGATGCACCACGAGACTTCGGGTGAGGCGGGCAACTATGAGCGACGCCTAAGTGATGCTTATAAACTGATGAAAGTGTATGGCTATGATGCTGTGAAAAGTGGTTATGTGGGTGATCTTACGCCACGTGGTGAATACCATTACAGCCAGTGGGCAGTAGGGCACTACCTCTATGCTATAAAAGAGGCGGCCAAGCACCACCTGATGGTCAATGCACACGAAGCAGTGCGTCCTACGGGTTTGTGTAGGACGTATCCGAACCTCATTGGCAATGAGGCTGCACGAGGTACTGAGTTTGAAGCCTTTGGTGGCAGTAAGCCTTTTCATACCACTATTTTGCCATTTACGCGCTTGCAAGGAGGGCCTATGGACTATACACCAGGCATCTTAGAAACGCAAGTATGGTATACCAACCCTGATAACAAGAGTTGGGCTCGTAGCACATTGGCAAAGCAGTTGGCATTATATGTAACGATGTACAGTCCGTTGCAGATGGCTGCTGACCTGCCCGAGAACTACGAGAAGTTTGCCGATGCCTTTCAATTTATCAAAGATGTGCCAGTGGATTGGCAGAAGAGTGTATACTTAGAGGCAGAACCAGGGCAGTACATCACCATAGCTCGCAAGGACAAGCATTCGGATGATTGGTATATAGGCAATACATCCAATGAAAATGGGCATAGCTCGCAACTGTCACTCAGTTTTTTGGATAAGAGTAAGAAGTATGAGGCAACTATTTATGCAGACGCTGCAAATGCTGATTATGAACATAATCCCAAGGCTTATACCATTACCAAACAAAAAGTAACCTCTAAAAGCAAGTTGAAGCTCAGAGCCGCAAAAGGAGGTGGTTATGCCATTGCATTGCGAGTAATGCGATAGAAGAGTTATGATGTGAAAATGTGTATTTTTGCAGCCAAATAAGATTTTTGGACAGTAGAATTCAATGAATGTTAAAAAAGAAAAATTAGTTAGGAGAATAAAGAACCATAAAGAAAATTTTTCTAAAAACCAACTATGATTTATATAGTTTTATATAAGTATTTTTTTGTTTATGAGGGGGGTATTTAGGAAAATTTTATGTAACGAAAATATAAAAAATGTTAAAATTATTTGGAGGTGTAATTTAATTGTTCTAATTTTGCGCCCTGAAATAAATTAGGATTTTAAAGAAATGGGTACTATAACTACTATATAACTCATTTTAATTGTAAAACTAAGAATATAATTTATGACAGGTACAGAATTACAACAAATGCTTGATGTGCACATTGTCAAGAGATGAAAGCTGGTATGCCAGGGTTCCTTTTCTACGGGATATTGAGTTGCACCGATGGCACGACACTTTCAAAAGCGTCTGCTAGCGATGACGTGGCAAAGTTCATAGAGGAAGAATCCGCTTCACACTTGACTATTGTGAATCAAGTGAAGAAGGTTTTAGGTTCCTCTAATAAAGTTGTGGGCTCTTTGGAGTTAGACTTTATTTTAGTTGAAACAGATAAAATAACCTTTATGTTTATGATATCTGCTTTAGGAAAATTCTTCTCTATTACAGCATTAGATAGAGAAAAGTCAAATTTAGCTATTTCGAGGACATTACTTTATAAGTGTAAGGCTGAGTTTGGTACAATGTTAGATGATTTCTTTGATTAGAGTTTCTAAACGGAGAGTTCATTTTTATAGTTTTTAATATTTAGAATTTTAAAAAGCTTTATATAGGAAAATCTTATATAAGGCTTTTTTGTTTATAATCAGTGAGTTCGTAAAGAATCGTTTATTTAAAGTAAAAAAAATTATAAAAAAAAGTTAAAAAATATTTGCATAGTTAAAATTATCGCCGTACCTTTGACGCCCGATTTTGAAGATTAAAAAAAGTAGTATATGAGAAAGATTTTTTTGTTAGTAACACTGTTAATGAGCTGTGTAACAATGGCTCAGACGCAGAAATCGCCTAATGGCGATGTAACACTGACCTTTGCCCTTACGGCTGATGGCACGCCTACCTACAAGGTGGCTTATAAAAACAAGGCGGTGGTAAACGAAAGTAAATTAGGGTTTTTGCTAAAGGATACAGAACCTCTTACGAAAGGTTTTAAAGAGGTAGAGAAGAAGACTTCGACCTTTAAAGAGACTTGGAAACCCGTGTGGGGTGAGGAAAGTGAAATCCTCAACCACTACAATGAGCTATTGGTATGCCTTAACCAAGAAGGCACGAACCGAAAAATGAACATTCGTTTTCGCGTGTACAACGAGGGAGTGGGCTTCCGCTATGAGTTCCCTTCACAAAAAGAACTCACCTATTTTGTAATAGAGGAAGAACTCTCGCAGTTTGCGATGACCGGAGACCACACCGCTTGGTGGATTCCTGGGGACTACGATACCCAAGAATACGACTATACGGAAAGTAAGCTCTCCGAAATTCGCGGATTGATGAAAGAAGCTGTTACCGAAAACGTATCGCAGTTCGCTTTTTCACCTACCGGCGTACAAACTTCTTTAATGATGAAAACCAAAGACGGCTTGTATATCAATCTTCACGAAGCGGCTTTGGTAGACTACTCGCTAATGAACCTAAACTTAGACGACAAGACTTTCGTCTTCCAATCGTGGCTAACGCCCGATGCACAGGGAGCTAAAGGCTATTTGCAAGCCCCTTGTCACAGTCCTTGGCGTACTATTATGGTGAGTGATGACGCTCGTAAAATCTTGGCGTCACGCCTTATCCTCAACCTCAACGAACCTTGCGCTATTGCCGATACTTCGTGGATTAAACCTGTGAAGTATGTGGGCGTTTGGTGGGAAATGATTACCGGTAAAAACTCTTGGAGTTATACCAACGACCTTCCTGCAGTAGACCTTAATACGGTGGATTACACCAAAACCAAACCTAATGGTACCCACGGCGCTACCAACGAAGAAGTGCGCAAATACATCGATTTTGCAGCAAAACACGGCTTCGACCAAGTGCTTGTGGAAGGTTGGAATATAGGATGGGAAGACTGGTTCGGACACAAAAAGGACTATGTGTTCGATTTTGTAACTCCTTACCCCGACTTCGACCTTAAAGCTCTCAACGAATACGCTCACTCTAAAGGTGTAAAACTGATGATGCACCACGAAACTTCGGGCTCTACGCGCAACTACGAGCGCCATATGAAAGCCGCTTACGAGTTGATGAACCAATACGGCTACAACTCAGTGAAAACTGGGTATGTAGGCGATATCCTCCCTGTGGGTGAACACCACTATAGCCAATCGACTATCAATCATTACCTCTATGTGATTAAAGAAGCAGCCAAACACAAAATAATGGTGAATGCGCACGAAGCAGTACGCCCTACTGGTCTCTGCCGTACTTACCCGAATATGATAGGTAACGAATCAGCTCGCGGTACTGAGTACGAGGCTTTTGGAGGTAATAAAGTATTCCACACCACTATTTTGCCTTTCACTCGTTTGCAAGGAGGACCTATGGACTATACTCCTGGTATCTTCGAAACTGAGGTGAAAAACGTAAATCCTAATAACACCAGTCAGGTACACACTACTTTGGCACGCCAATTAGCGTTGTATGTAACGATGTACAGTCCGCTACAAATGGCAGCCGACTTGCCAGAGAACTACGAGAAGCATATGGACGCTTTCCAATTCATTAAAGATGTACCCGTAGATTGGCAAAAGAGCGTATACCTTGAAGCAGAACCAGGACGTTACATCACCATTGCGCGTAAAGATAAACACAGCAACGATTGGTACGTAGGTTGTACGGCTCACGAAGGCGGACATACCTCAGAGCTTCTGCTCAACTTCTTGGACAAAGGTAAGAAGTACGAGGCTACTATCTACGCTGATGCCAAAGATGCCAACTGGAAAACCAATCCGAAGGCATATACCATCACCAAACAAAAAGTAAATGCTAAAACCAAATTGAAACTTACTGCCGCTCAAGGCGGAGGGTATGCTATTAGCATTAAAGAAGTGAGAAGCAAGTAGAGAGAAGTGAGAGGCAAGACGTGAGGAACAGACTCGCTACTCATTACTTACTACTCACTACTAAGCAAAGGATTTAATATTTAAACACGTATAGATATATGAAAAGGAAAGGAATGTATTATCTATGGTTTGCAGTGTTATTTTTCTGTGTGAGCCTTGGCTATGCACAGCAGATCACTGTAAAAGGGACTGTCAAAGATAGTGCAGGTGAGCCCTTGATGGGGGCAAGTGTGGTAGTGAAAGGCACTAACCACGGTACTGCCACTGACTTTGATGGTAAATTTGAATTGAAGGTAGACAAAGGGGCGGTGCTGGTCATCTCCTCAGTAGGCTTCAAGACCGCTAATGTGCCTGCCAAGGCGGGTGCAATGAACGTCGTGTTGCAGAATGATATGCAGCAATTGGACGATGTGGTAGTCATCGGTTATGGGGTGGCTAAGAAGAAAGGCGTTACAGGTTCGGTGAACTTGGTAACTGACAAGGACTTTAACAAGGGGCAGAACCTCTCAGCTGACCAGCTCTTGCAAGGTAAGGTAGCAGGGGTACAGATCTCCTCTGCGAGTGGTGCACCAGGTGGTGGGCAGAATATCCGTGTGCGTGGTACAGGTTCACTCACACTGAACTCTAACCCCTTGGTGGTAGTAGATGGTGTACCGATGAATGATGGCGCTATTGGAGGTTCACGTAGCATTCTCAACTCTATCAACCCTGAGGATATTGAAAGTATGACGGTACTCAAAGATGCGTCATCAACGGCTATCTATGGTTCACGTGCTGCTAATGGGGTGATTATGATCACTACCAAGAAAGGTAAGATGGGACAAGAAACCAAAGTAACCTTAAACACGAGTATTGCCTTGAATGAGGTGTCTAAGTATGTGGATTTGCTCTCAGCTGATGACTTTCGTACTTTGGTAAACAATACAGGTACCGATACACAGAAGGCACTTTTGGGAACTGCTAATACTGATTGGCAGAAAGAAATCTATCAATTAGCCCCTACCACTAATACTACATTGGGCATTAGTGGTAACTTGAAGTCCGTACCTTATCGTCTTTCTGTTGGGCATAATTATGCTGATGGTATTTTAAAGACTGATAAATTCCAGCGTGGTACTGCTAAGTTGTCATTGACCCCAGCGTTCTTTAACAAGTCATTACGAGCAGAGTTCAACATTTCAGGCTCATATATCAAGAACCGCTTTGCAGATCCTGGGGCTATTGGGGCAGCAATTGAGTACGACCCAACGCAACCTGTCTTCAACGGCAGTCAGTATGGTGGCTATCATACTTGGCTTGACAAAGGTACTAAGAACAATAATGCACCAACTAACCCTATGGCATTATTAAAATTAAAAGAAGATACTTCAACTGTAAAACGAGTGATATCTAACTTGAAATTGGATTATACATTGCCGTTCTTTAAGGATATCACAGCGACCATCAATGCTGGTGTTGATTATACCAAAAGTGATGGATCTAAAATAACAGATCCTCGAATGCCTAATACATCAGCGGACTTTAATGGTGTGGATGAATCATATAGCAATGAAGCTATCAATAGTTTATTTGATGCGTATGCTAACTATATGAAAGAAATAGGCAAGAGTAATCTATCACTGATGTTAGGGCATTCTTACCAGAAATTTGAATTTACCAATGACTCTAATAAAAATGAATATTTTAAGAATGGTAAGGCGACTATAAACACACCTGTGTTAGACAAAAGCCGCAATGTATTAATCTCATTTTTTGGTAGGGCAAACTACAGTTTTGATGATCGCTATATGCTTACCGCTACCTTACGTGCAGATGCTTCATCCAAGCTCAACCCAGATGACCGTTGGGGCTATTTTCCATCGGTAGCTTTAGCGTGGAATGCTAAGAATGAAACCTTCTTAAAAGAGAGTGAAAGCGTTAATGAATTAAAGCTCCGCTTAGGTTATGGTGAAGTAGGGAACGTAAATGGCTTGGGTGATTACTTATTCTTAACCCGTTATATAGGAAGCTTGAATGACGGAGCTTATTATCAATTTGGCAACCAGTTTATTTCAACTGCACGCCCTGAAGGATTGAATAGACATCTCAAGTGGGAAGTGGGTAACACCGTAAATATTGGTCTTGATTATGGGTTCTTTAAGAACCGTCTCTCTGGTAGTATTGATGTATACCGCAAACTCACTAAGGACTTGATAGCTGAGAGCAGTGTAGCACCTTTCACTAACTACAGCAGCCGTATCGCAAGCAATATTGGTGATATGGAAAACAAAGGGATTGAGTTCTTAGTAAATATTGTGCCTGTGCGCAATGATAATGTAAATTGGACACTGACCTATAACATTGCCTATAACAAGAATGAAATTACGAAGTTGACCAACATTCAAAATGTAGGTGGAATTCAAGGAGGTACAGGTAATACTGTACAACGCCACCAAGAGGGCTATGCCCCTTACACATTCTACTTGTACCAACAAGTATATGGATCCGATGGAAAGCCTATTGAAGGGGCTTATGTAGACCGCAACGGTGATGGCAAGATTGATGAGAGCGACCGCTATATGGGTAAATCACCTTATGCTGATGTAACGATGGGGCTTACTACCAATCTCAACTATAAAAATTGGGATTTGAACATCGCTACCCGTGCAAGCCTTGGCAACTACGTATATGACAACGTATCCTCAGCTAATGCTTCGCTTGACCGTGTATACAGCGATAATATTCTACGTAACACCCCACGTACTTACTACGATACAATGCTTGCAGCACGTACTACCCAAACAATGCTCAGTGATATGTATTTGCACGATGCTTCCTTCTTCAAGATTGATAATATCACTTTAGGATATACCTTCCCTAAAGAAGATAAGATCAGCGTACGCCTTTACGGTACAATGCAGAATGTACTTACCCTTACTAAATACAAAGGATTAGACCCAGAAGTATTATCTGTGGATACTAATAACAGAGCAACCTCAGGCATCGATAACAACGTATATCCACGACCAAGAACCTATCTATTAGGTGTTAATGTAAATTTTTAAGAGTATGAAGAAATATATCATAACAGGGATTGCCTTAGCTTTTTCGCTAACAAGCTGTCTCAAAGACTTAGATCAAGACCCGTCCATTGACCCAGATAGCATCAACGAGAGTTCTGTACAGAATAATCTTGATTATGCAAAGCAAACCTTAGCCAAAGTGTATGCTTCTCTGGCGCTCACAGGGCAAAAAGGTCCTTCTGATTCACCCGATATTCAAGGGCTTGATGAAGGTACTACACAGTTCAGCCGCTTACTGTTCTATCACCAAGAGTTGCCTACTGATGAAGCCGTAGTAGCGTGGTCAGACCCAGGTGTACCTGATTTCCACAATATGAATTGGACTTCAAGCAATGGGATTACCGAAGCAATGTACTATCGATTGGCACAAACTGTATCATTTGCAAATGCATTCATTGTAAATAACCAGAACAGTTCATTTGAAGAAATGAAGAAATATGGTGTAGCTGAAGCACGCTTTGTACGTGCTTATGCTTACTATTATCTAATGGATTTGTTTGGAGATACAGCCATCACAACAGATGTCAAGGAAAAACTCACAGAGAAAGAGAAAGCTACTCGCAAACAGGTGTTCGAATTTATTGAAAAAGAACTCAAGGAAATCGAAGCAGACTTGAAAGAACCTCGTACCAATGAGTATGGTAGGGTAGACAAAGCTGCTGCTTGGGCTTTGCTTTCACGCTTATACCTCAATGCAAAAGTGTACACAGGCACAGAACGCTATGCTGATTGTCTTACTTACGCAGAGAAAGCAATTAACTCTGGCTATAGCTTAGCCCCTAAATACAGCCAGTTATTCTTAGCCGATAACGACACCAACGGCGCTGAGAAAGAAAATATCTTTACCATTAACTTCGATGGCTTACGCTCTCAAACTTGGGCAGGAACTACCTTCCTCATCCACGCTGCAATTGGTGGTTCAATGAAAAAAGAAGACTTTGGTGTAAATGGTGGTTGGGCAGGTATTCGTGCTACTGCTGGTTTGGTAGATAAGTTTGCAGGCTCTGGCACACCTCCAACATCTTGGACTGATAAACGCGCTATGTTCTACACCGATGGACAAGAGTACGAGATCAACGATATTACTAAGTTCGTACAAGGCTATGCTATCACTAAGTTCAAGAACGTAACCTCAGCAGGCAAAGCAGGTAAAGACCCAAGCGGTAACTATGCAGACACAGACTTAGCACTCATTCGCTTGGCAGAAGTATATCTCAATGCTGCTGAAGCTGCTCTTGCTACAGGCGATAGTGCCAAAGCCTTACAATACGTCAATTTACTGCGCACTCGCGCTGGTGCACCTACGCTGACAAGTATTACTATGGACAACATACTTGACGAACGCGCGCGCGAACTCTATTGGGAAGGCTTCCGCCGTACTGACCTGATCCGTCACGGGAAGTTTACTACTGCCTCTTATCTCTGGCCTTTCAAAGGCGGTGTGAAAGACGGTAGAGCGGTAGAGGATTTCCGCAACCTATACCCTATCCCTCAAAACATCGTTTTGAACTCAGAAGGGGTCATCAAACAAAATAAAGGATATTAAAAACGATTGAAAGATGAGAAAGATAGCAATAATAGCACTGTTAGCGCTTACAGCAATAACAAGCTGTGAAAAAGAAGATAAAGCTACACTTGACGATAGTACCACTACAATAAGTACAACACTGTCAATTAATAGCTTAGTACTCACCAAAGATAATGCAAGTGGAGAAGCACTTACAGTGTCTTGGAAAACTTCAGAGTTTAATATACCTGTACCCGTACAGAGTTACACAGTTGAATTTTCATATAATGATCAGAAAGCTGTAGTAGCAGCCACCAAATCACCTTTAACTCTTACAGGAGAGGAACTCAATAATATCTTAGCAAAACTAAAATTTGATGCAGGTGTAGCTACAGATATTAAAGTAAAAGTTTTAGCTAAACTTGGCGCTAGCAAAGAGATTGCTTCAGCTGAGAAAAAACTTACCGCTACCCGCTATGAGGATGTTATTCAACCTTCTGAATGGGGAGTTGTAGGGACTATCAATGGCTGGGGTAATACTCCAGATATACCTTTTTGGGATACTGATGACAACCTAAAGGTGGCTTATGTTACTTTAAAGAAATCTGATGAGTTCAAAATACGTAAAGGAGCCAGCTGGGATAAAGGCGGTAACCTTGGAGGTCAAACAAACCCTGAGAAAGTAATCCTTGGTCAAGAAAAGGAACTGCTAAATGCAGGCAATAGTGGAAATCTAAAAGTTCCTGAAGATGGCACTTACAGAATTATCCTTGATGATAAAAAGCCAAGCATCATTGTTGAAAAATACTCTTGGGGGCTTATTGGTAATGCAGCTAAAGGATTTGGAGATAAAGATGACATTGCAATGACCTACAATGGTGCTTATGACCGTTGGGAAATTGACAGTGTAGTTCTTACAGGAGGAGGCGATAATCGTATTAAATTTCGCTTGAACAACAGTTGGAGCACCAATTTTGGTAAGGGAGATACTGATGGAGTATTAAAATCGGGCGGAGGCGATATTCCTATTAGTAAGAGCGGTACTTACAAAGTCATTATGAAGTTTAAAGGCAACACAGGCTCTTATGAGTTTATAGCTAAATAACTAATAATTTAATAAAAACCAATACCCTCTGTTTGTTCAGGGGGTATTTTATTAATATGAAAAGAGAATGAGAAAGATATATTTATTAGGTACAATTTTATTAGCCTTATGGGCTTGTGATAAGCAAGATTCAAATATAGAGAAGAAGCCTCAGATTAATACAGAAGAAGAACTTCCAAATACATCAGATACAGAACCTATCAATCTCACTGAGATGGATAATGGCAACCGTGCGATGATGCAAGCCTTCTATTGGGATGTAGAGCCACGAGGCGGTTGGTGGGATAAAGTATCCGAAAAGGTCGCTGATTGGAAGGCAAATGGTATCGACCGCATATGGCTGCCTCCTGCCTGTAAAGGCGCCTCAGGTGGCTACTCTATGGGGTATGACCCTTCTGACTATTTTGACCTTGGCGAGTATGAGCAGCACGGTACTACCGAAACACGCTTCGGCTCAAAGGACGAACTTGTAAGCCTTATCACCAAAGCCCACCAAGTAGGGCTGGAGGTAGTGGCAGACATTGTCATAGGGCATAACGACGGTGGTGGCAAGGAGTGGAACCCTTATCGAAACAAGGAGACCTACACCTTATTTGATAAAACTCACGGTTGCGCCTCTGGTAAGTTTACGCGCAATTACAATGATTTTCACCCCAACTTAGATGAAGACCACGATGAGGGAGCAGACTTCTACCCTGAGCAAGACTTATGTCACAAGAAGGATTACGTACAAGGCTGGCTGTGGAAACAGGATAACTCGGTAGCAAAGTACTACAAGAACACTATCAAAATAGATGGTTGGCGGTTTGATTACGTGAAGAGCTTTGGTGCTTGGGTAGTCAAGGACTGGCTGGCAGCGGTTGGTGGGTTTGCCGTGGGCGAACTCTGGGATGGCAATGCAGACGTGCTGAAAAGCTGGACAGACAACAGCGGTGCCTCAGCCTTTGACTTTGCCTGCTTCTATACACTTGAGCAAGCTCTTGACGGCAATAACCTGAAAGGACTCAAAAATCCTAGGATGCTTCGCACGCTCAACCCAAATAAAGCAGTAACCTTTGCTGCCAATCACGATACGGAGAAGGATTCTAATCAAGGTAATCGCATTGATACTGAAAATAAACTCTTAGCATACGCTTATATTCTTACCCATAGCGGTTACCCTACTATTTTCTATTCCGATTACGAGAAATCAGAATGGAAAGCCAAGCTACAACAGCTATTACTCATACATCGCAGTTTAGCAGCAGGAGAAGAAAGGTTTTATTATGCTTCACCGACTGAGTTTATTGATTTTCGTTTGGGAGACACTAAAAGTCCTGGTATGATACTTTACCTGAATAATGCTAAAAAATCTTCAACCCAAACGGTTGATACACCTTGGAAAGATAGGGTAATTATTGATTATACTAACCACGTAATCAAGCGCTATAAAACCAATGCGGCAGGCAAGGTAACCATTACCGTGCCCGCTAAGAGCTACACAGTGTGGTCTATTGGTAAGTAATACAATAGTGATGACGACTATAAAAAATCCTTAGTAAGTATCTCTCACTAAGGATTTTTTAGCTTTAACGCCCTAACCGTTGTTCTATAAAAGCCTTCAAGATGGGTAGTTCGCTACGTGCTACCTCTTTCACAGCCGTCAGTAGGGTAATGTGAGGCTGTTCTGAGATATTGTTAAGGAAGTCCTCAACAGCAGGGTTGGCATTCAGCTCCTTGAGATAAGCAGCCTTGAAGAGCTCGAAATCTTGGTGCTGATGATATTCCTTGCGTAGTTCAGTGCTGGGAGCAACGTCCTTAGCCCATAGGTCGAGGGCGAAGGTTTCTTTCTTAATACCTCGAGGCCATAGGCGGTCGGCAAGGATGCGGTAGCCGTCGGTAGGTTGTGCTGCTTCGTAGGCGCGTTTGAGTGTTATGGTCATCATCTCTGGAATGGTTTTATTTTCCGCAAAGGTACAAAAAAAATGTTTTAATTATTTGTCAGAAGCTGAAAAGTACTTATCTTTGTACTTTGAAACACAATAACAAGACGTATCGTGAAGTCATTTTTTGAAAACATAACGTTCAAGGAGCTCGTGCACAAAGTGGTTTTTGGCATAGCACACTTCTTTTCACGACTCCTAAGTTGGCTCATCAAGGCAGGTGAATATCTTTATAAGTGGCTGCGTGTGGGGCTGAAATACTTAGCACAAGGCGTGTTGCTGGTGGTGCTTATCGTGCCGTTCTTCGTGTACGACCTCTACCAACGTTTCTCACAACGCGACAAGTCCGCAAGCCTTTCATCTAAGATGCCCGAGGGCTTCTGGGGCAAGGTGCTGAAAGTGCTTTACACCCCTGTGGAGTTCCTCATCTGGGCGGGTAAGGGGCTTTGGCAATGGCTGCGAAGCAAGACGTACAAGTTCTACCTTAAATGGATAGGCATACCAATAGGTGTAGGGGTGGCGGCAGTGGCGGTGCTCTTTGCGCTGGTTTACTTTGGCTGCTTTGGCGAGTTGCCAACTGAGGAAGACCTTCAGGATTTGCGACAGTCAGAGTCCAGCTTGGTATACGACTATGAGGGGCAGATACTCGGCAAGTTCTATATCTTAGACCGTACCCGTATTGAGTACGACGACTTCCCCCCTTATCTGATCAAGGCACTTGTATCCACAGAGGATGAGCGGTTCTTCCAGCACGGTGGTGTGGATGTGCGAAGCCTCTTCCGTGTGTTCTTCAAAACCCTGCTGCTTCAGGACGACTCCTCAGGAGGCGGTAGCACCATCACGATGCAGTTGGCAAAGAATATCTTCGGGCGTGGCAAGCGCTATGGCAAGCTCTCGATGCCTATCCACAAGATTAGGGAGATGATCATCGCCAAGCGTTTCGAGAAGGCATATACCAAGGAAGAGATTATCACACTCTACCTCAACACGGTGCCTTTTAGTGATAACACGTACGGCATAGAGAGTGCGGCACAGCATTTCTTCGATAAGTCGGCAAGTGAGCTTACCCTCAACGAGGCTGCGACCCTTATCGGCTCACTCAAAGCGACCAGTAGTTACAACCCGCGTACGGCTCCTGAGCGCAGCCGCGAGCGCCGTGATGTGGTGCTCAACCAGATGAAGAAGAACAATGTGCTTACCGAAGCGGACTATAAGCTCCACAAGAAGGATACCGTGAAGGTAGTGCGTACCGCAGGTGAGGTGGAAAACTTAGCCCCTTATATGTTGGAGCAGATCCGCTTACAGTTGCCAACACTTCTCAAGGATGTGAAGAAGAAGGACGGTTCGTCCTACAACATCTATCGTGATGGTCTGCGCATCTACACCACTGTTGATAAGACGATGCAGAAGTACGCAGAGAACGCTGTAAAGCAGCACTTACCCATCTTGCAGAAAGAATTTGAACAACTCTACGGCAACAAAGCACCTTGGAACTTGGATAGCGATTGGTTTAAGCAAGAAGTGAAGAAGCTACCCCTTTACAAAGAGTTAGAGGATAAGGGGCTAAGCGAGGCGCAGATATGGGCAAAGCTCAGTGAGAAGCGTCCGATGGATCTGTCGTTCTACCAGCGCGACAGTGTGATGAAGCACAGCACCCTCGACAGTATCTCGCAGATGATCCGAATGCTCAACACGGGCTTCCTAACCGTCGATCCGCAAACGGGAGGCATTAGGAGCTATGTTGGTGGGGCTAACTTCCAATATTTCAAGTACGACCACGTGCTCCAAAGCCGCCGACAAGTAGGTTCGGTGTTTAAGCCGATCGTCTATGCTACGGCTCTTGAACAGGGCTTGCCCGCTTGTTCACACTTCTCACCCCGTACGCTCACCTATCCAGATAAGGGCGGCTGGTGGACACCTGGCAACGCCTCACGCACAGAGGAGGATCCTTATGTGTACTACTCTGTGGCGAAAGCCTTACGCGAGTCGCTCAACACGGTGGCAGTGCAGGTGCTCTTCTATGCAGGCTTGCAAAATGTGATCAAGAAAGCCCAGATGATGGGTATTACCTCGCCATTGCCAAGGGTGCCCTCTATTGCCTTGGGCTCTGCCGATCTCTCAGTGATAGAGATGGCACGTGCTTACACTACCTTTGCCAATAAAGGAGTGCCCGTGAAGCCTTATTTTATTGAGAAGATCACCAACAAGCGAGGGGAAGTGATATGGGAGTACAAGCATCCACCTAAGGCAGCACAGGCTCTAAACGAGACCACCACACAGACGATGCTTCAATACCTACGTGGCACCGTAAACCAAGGAACCGCAGCGCGTATGCGAGGCACCTACGGGCTTACCAACGACCTTGCGGGGAAAACAGGAACCACTCAGGATAATAAGGACGGATGGTTCGCAGGGATGTTGCCCAACTTAGTGATGGTAACTTGGGTAGGCAACGACCAGCAGATAGGCTTCCGCTCTACACGTGTGGGGCAAGGTGCCAACTCAGCCCTACCGATAGCGGCTATCTTTGTGCAACAGCTCAATAAGAACCCTAAGTACAAGGAGCTTACCAAGGCATACTTCCAAGTAAGCAATGACATACAAACCACCCTTAGAGAGTGTGAGCCTGTGGTACGCGACGACTTCTTCGACCGCCTGCTCAGCTCAACGCCAAAGGACACCATCAGGTCGGGCGAGTTGCCTTATCGCATCTACGAATCAAGTGGAAGAAAGCTCCACAATGTAGATGAAGAAGAGGAGATATCCATTGAGGACGTTACCAACCCTACCCCAGCCTCCAGCGAGGCTAAGCCCGCCTCCAACCCTGAGGGGCAGGAAGACCAAGGGAAGAAGAAAGGCTTCCTCAACCGTATATTCAACAATAATAACAACCATTAGAGACAGAACCAATGAAAAGGATTATTACACTTGCACTAACCTTAGTGTTAGTATCGTGTGCAGAGGCACAGGATAAGAAGTTTCAGGTGAGAACCGTAGCGTTCTATAACGTAGAGAACCTGTTTGATACCATTAACGACCCAGTGAAGTTCGACGACGATCGCACCCCTAACGGAGCAGATCGTTGGACGAGTAAGGTGTATACCGACCACGTCAATAAGATTGCTAAGGTGATCTCCGAGATAGGCAGTGATGTAACACATCAGGCTCCTGACATTGTCGGCTTGGGTGAGATTGAGAATGAAAATGTGGTGCGCGACCTTATCAATACCGATTACCTCAAGAAGTATAACTATGGGATTATTCATTACGAGTCGCCCGATATGCGCGGAGTGGACGTGGCATTGATCTACAAGATGGGAATTTTTAAACCTTCCTCATCAGTTGCTGTACCATATCCAGCAGATGTAAAAACAGATAAAGGCAAGCGTTTCCGTACCCGCGACCAGCTCTTAGTAACTGGCGAGCTAGATGGTGAAACGATACACTTCATCGTCAATCACTGGCCTTCAAGGCTTGGTGGTGAGAAGAATAGCCGTCCGTTTAGGAAGATAGCAGCTGAGCTGAACAAGCAGATATTTGACTCATTGCAACACATTGACCCTAATGCCAAGGTGATCTCTATGGGCGACTTTAATGACGACCCCACCAGTCCTGCCATCAAGGACGTTCTGAAGACCAAAGAGAAGAAAGAAGACGTGCAGCAGGGAGGGCTTTTCAACCCGATGATACGTATGTACAACCGCGGCGAGGGCACATTGGCTTATCAGGATGGCTGGAACCTCTTCGACCAGTTCTTCATCACCTACGATTTGCTCAAGGACGACAAGTCCACCTACCGCTATTGGAAGGCAGGCATCTTCAACAAGCCTTACTTAGCCAACCCCAAAGGGAAGTACAAAGGCTATCCCTTCCGCAGTATGTCCAACGGCAACTACACTTGGGGCTACTCCGACCACTTCCCTGTATACCTTTACTTGGTAAGAGAGATCAGAGGCAAGAAATAAGAGATGAGAAACAAGAAGTGAGAAGTAAGCAATCAGAGAGTACTCGTTACTCGTTGCTTGCTTCTTACTGCTATAAATAATTATGACAAATTACTTTTCCTCAGACTTTACCCTTGGTATCCTTGGTGGGGGGCAGCTTGGTAAGATGCTACTGGCTGAAACACGCAAGTGGGATATCACCACTAAGGTTCTCGACCCTTCACCCGAGGCACCTGCGCGCTTGGCGTGCAATGAGTTTGTTGTAGGCAGTCTTACGGATTATGATACAGTCTACAACTTTGGTAAGGGCGTAGATGTGCTTACCATTGAGATAGAGCACGTGAATGTACAGGCTTTAGAGGCTTTGGAGGCTGAGGGGGTACGGGTGTACCCCTCGCCGAAAACACTCTCAATAGTGCAAGACAAGGTAGACCAGAAGTTATTTTATGGAGAGAAGGGCATACCGACATCTCCATTTAGTGTTTTTGAGTCGCCAAGGGTGTTGCAAGAGGAAGCATTAGAGTATGAGCTTAATTATCCTCTTGTGTGGAAATCGGCACGTTTTGGCTATGATGGCAATGGAGTGAAGGTGCTTCGCAATGATAATGATTTAGAAGGACTGCCAGAAGGACTATGTGTAGTAGAAGATTTTGTGCCTTTTGAAAAGGAGCTGGCGGTGATTGTAGCCCGTAGCTCCACAGGTGAGATAGCTGCCTACCCCGTAGTAGAAATGGAGTTCCACCCTGAGGCTAACCAAGTGGAGTATGTGCTCTGCCCTGCGCGTATCTCAGACGACATTGCCGAGAAAGCCCAAGCACTTGCCTTGCGCACTGCGGAGTGCTTTGAGGTAGTGGGGCTGCTGGCTGTGGAGTTTTTCCTAACCAAGGAAGGGGAGGTACTAGTCAATGAAGTGGCACCACGCCCGCACAACTCAGGTCATTACAGCATTGAAGCCTCGTATACCAATCAGTTTGAGCAGCACCTACGCGCTATCTTAGGGTTACCGTTGGGCAGTACAGAGAGCAAAGCCGCCGCCGTGATGGTAAACTTGGTGGGGGCTGAGGGCTACACAGGCGAGGTCGTCTATAAAAACATAGAACAGATAATGGCACTGCCAGGGGTTACGCCCCACATCTATGGCAAACGCGAGACCCGCCCCTTCCGAAAGATGGGACACGTAACCATCGTAAATGAGGATATTAACCAAGCACGAAGGATCGCAGAGGAGGTGAAGAGGACCATACAAGTAATTGCATAAATAAAATAAAAGCACCTGAAAGAGGTGCTTTTTTATGGTTAGTCTTGTAGATCGTCATTAGCAGTATTGTTGCTATAACGGCGCCATTTCTCAATGCAAGCGGTCATATCATCGGGTAGGGGAGAGTCAAAGCGCATAAACACCCCAGTGACAGGATGCGTAAAGCCCAGCGTTTTGGCGTGTAATGCCTGTCGGGGTAGTACTGCAAAGCAATTCTCAACAAACTGTTTGTACTTAGCAAAGGTAGTGCCCTTGAGGATCTTATCTCCTCCATAGCGTTCATCGTTGAAAAGGGGGTGCCCAATATGCTTGAGGTGTACACGTATTTGGTGTGTACGACCCGTTTCTAAGCGACAAGCGATCAGCGTTACATAGCCAAAGCGCTCTAATACTTTATAATGGGTGACGGCTTCTTTGCCGTGGCTACCATCAGGGAATACGTCCATCAGGAGGCGGTCTTTCAGATGGCGCCCTATATGGCCTGTGATGGTGCCTTCATCATCTGTCACATTGCCCCACACCAAAGCGATATACTGTCGTTCAGTGGTTTTGTTGAAGAATTGAGTAGTGAGCGAAAGCATTGCTTCCTCAGTTTTAGCAATAACCAATAAACCACTGGTATCCTTATCAATACGGTGTACTAACCCTGGGCGGTTGGAGCTGTTATTAGGGAGATTTCTTTCCCCGCCTCCTTCTGTAGCCTGATTCTTTTCGAAGTGATATACTAAGCCATTGATCAATGTGCCGCTGTAATTGCCGTGACCTGGGTGCACAACCATTCCTGCGGGTTTATTCACCACCATCACTGCTTCATCTTCATATACAATGTTAAGGGGAATATCCTCTGCCACTAATAGATCTTCGTGAGGGGGATGTGCAAAGAGCACTTTGACCTCATCGCCTGCTTTTACGCGGTAGTTTTGTTTTACTGGGGAGCCATTTACATAGATATTGCCACTCTTAGCAGCTTGTTGTACCTTGTTGCGGGTGGCATTTTCTACGAAGTTCATCAAGAACTTATCCACGCGCAAAGGCTCTTGACCTTTGCCTGCTGTAAAAGCGTAGTGTTCGTATAAGTGGTCAGAAGTTTCTAAATCGTTATCTTCAATCATTATGATAGCTTTTAGGGGTTAGCTTTTAGCTTATATCACTATAAGTTCGCTATTCCATTAAGTCTTCCACAGGGATGACACCTTGCTCTTGGACACTATCTCTTGAATGTTCGAAGCCATTACCACATACCAAGTCAATACGTGAAGTCTTTACGAGCTTATCGCCAGGTTGTACGGGTTTGCCATTGTACTGCATCTCAAGCACCATATCCTTACCAATATTATCTACATAAGTAACCCTGCCGACCGTTAGCCCTACTGATTCGAGGGTAGCAATAGCGTTACGGCGCGTTACTTGTATTACCTTAGGGACAGTCACTTTATGATAGCCAGAAGGGTTGATAGTAAGGTAAATCTTGCGATTTTTCTTTACGCGCTCATTAGCTTCAGGACTTTGACTGATTACTGAAAAAGCAGGAAATTTAGGGTCGTATTCAGTGGAGTCAAGTACCTCAAAACGTAAGTTCTGTTCATCAAGGATGATCTGTACTTCGGTGAGGGTTTTGCGTGTAAGATCGGGTACTACAATGAACTTTCCGTGTGCTGTATATACCTGTAATAGCTTCAGCGCCAGCCATATTAATACTATTGTGGCTACTATAGCTAAAGCGATATGCTTCCCAAAGCGTCTGAAGAATGTTTTTAGTTTTTCTTTCATAGTCCTAAATGTTTTAAAGCTGTATTCTCTTCTTTATTCTTTGCAAAAGTACAACTATTTTGTGAGACTACAAATAAAGTTGTTTACTTTTTATCACCTTCCATTAAGCCAAAGGCGATAGCTTGTGAGAGGGATAGACAGAGGCTAAACATCATTGCACCCCAAAATCCGTGTACGATAAAGCTTTCGACGATCTCACCAGCTAAGAGGATTATCACGGCATTGATCACTAATAGGAAAAGCCCAAAAGTGAAGATGGTGATAGGGATAGAGATGAATTGCAGGATAGGCTTTACTATTGCGTTGAGAATAGAAAGCACGAAGGCTACAAGTAGTGCAGAGCCGTAATTCCCGATGTGAGCCCCTACATTAAGTGTTCCTAAAAGAAACACAATAGCAGCCGTAACAAGTAGATAAATGATATATCGCATAATATGATGAATTTAATTTTAAGAGACGTTGTTTAGAAAATGGATTGTTTTCTCAAAATACTCCTTTGGATTTTGAGCGTGTAGCCAGTGGGCAGCTTTGCTGATAGTGTCTATTTTAGCGTGTGGAAAATGGGTGTGAATTAGCACCTCATCCTCAGGCATCACATATTCAGAGTACTCCCCTTTAAGAAAGAGAGTCGCTCCTTCATAGACATTACTGCGTGGCAACTCGGCACCTATTTCGCTTTCATTTTCAATTAAAGCAGAGAGGTTGAGGCGTAGCCCAAGACGGTCGCGGGTTTCCCAGTAAAGGTTTTTTAGTAAGAACTGTCGGATACCTACATCACTCACATAGTGAGCGAGGGCAGCCTCTGCTTCACTACGCGATTTGAGCTTATCAAAGTCAAGTGAGGCTAAACCTTGTAGGAAAGCTTCGTGATGCTGTGGGTAATACTTCGGGGCGATATCGGCCACAATGAGCGAATGAGTCATTGTGGGGTGCTCAGTAGCAAAGAGCATTGCTGTTTTACCGCCCATAGAGTGCCCCATAAGGTCAAATGATGCGATCTGATGTGCTTGGGCATAGGCTATCAGGTCGGACACCATTAATGGATAGCTGAACTCAGGGGAGTGAAAACTGTGCCCGTGGTTGCGCTGATCGATCAGGTGCACTTGGAAGCCTTGTTGGGCGTATTGCAGCCCGAGGGTTTTCCAATTATCCGACATCCCGAGGAAGCCGTGAAGGATGAACAATGGGCGACCTTCGCCAATGATTTGTGAATGTAAGATCTCCATTGGTAACACTTACTTCTTATCTTTGTCAAAATACTCGTTAGCCCCTTGCTGTTGTAGCTGCTTACCCATATACTTTTGGATGATAGGCATTAAGAGTTTTTGCCCTACTGCCATACCCTTTTGGGTAAATACAGGCGATTTCTCAGCGAGCTTTTTCCCAACAGGCGACTGGTAGAATTTTAGTAATTCTTTAATTTCCTGCGCCGTAAACTCAGAGCTATAAATCTTGGCAAACTCATTGATAAGCTCAATGCGCACTCCTTTAATATCTTTTTCAAAAGCAGGAATGTCAGCCTCTGACACATAGCCTTTCATAGGCTCGCTCATCGTGTCGAGTGAAGGACCTACGAGGATTTCTACTAATTTTTTAGACTCCGCGCTCTGTGCCATAGCAGTTGCAGAGAGCATCAAAAACAGACTGATAATGAATAAATTTCTCATAATAAAGTATTTTAGGCGACAAAGGTACGAATATTTTTTGGGATAGTGTTCATCGCACTTAAAAATATTGCTGTATCTTTGCGCCCGATTGATTGAAAAACAGATTTAATGGGAAGCAAAAACAAACTCAAGCGCTTTAAAGAAAACCTAACCTTTGCCAATGTCATTCAACCTTCGAGGGAGGAACTCCTCACGGACGCATTTACTTATAAAGGACGTTGGAATGAACTTTATTTTAAGAACAACCACCCGATAGTCTTGGAATTAGGTTGTGGCAAAGGTGAGTACTCAGTAGGGCTGGCTCAGAAAAACCCCAATAAAAACTTCATAGGTATAGACATCAAAGGCGCACGCTTTTGGCGTGGTGCTAAGACGGCTATCGACGAAGGGATTGCTAATGTAGCCTTCCTACGCACTCAGATTGAACTCATTGAGCATTGCTTTACTACAGGTGAGGTCAGTGAAATATGGATTACCTTCCCCGACCCACAGATCAAATACAAGCGCACTAAGCATCGCCTGACAAACGAGGCTTTCCTTAACAGATACCACAACATTCTCAGTACCGAGGGTTATGTACACCTAAAGACGGACAGTGAGTTTATGCACGGCTATACGCTCGGGCTCCTTCACGGTTTGGGCTACGAGGTGCTCTATGCCAACCACAACATATACAACAGTGATGGGGTACCCGAGGATGTTACTGCCATTAAAACCTTTTACGAGCAGTTCTACTTAGCACAAGGCAAGCCCATTACTTATATTCGGTTTAGAGTACACAGGTAGCAAATTGCCCCTTCGGGTAGAGCTTTCTCGTGATTCACGTACACTTTACCCTCTGCTGAAACACCTTCAATAAGGTAGTGAGCCCCTTGGAAGTAAGAGTGTTCCACGGTCACTTGCCAATCGGATTGAGGTGTGATAGCGATTTGGTGCGGGCGAAGCAGTTTTCCGTTGTGCAGGCTTACTTCACCGAAAAGTGAGGCAGTGTAGCGGTCAGTATCTTGAGTGTATACCTTCATCATCGTATCGTAATGTAGCATACTTCCATCGCGCATAATGAATACTTTATCAGCAAATGATAGAACCTCTTTGCCATCGTGAGTAGCTACCATACAACTAATATTCTTTTCTTTCAAATAGGCAAATAGAGTGCGTTGCAAGTCGTTTCTTCGGAAGCTATCCACCTGACTAAAAGGTTCATCAAGCAGTAGCAATTCGGGTTCTTGCGCCAAAGCCATCGCCAAAGCTACACGCTGTTTTTCGCCCCCACTCAGCACCAAAGCCTTCTGTGAGGCAAAGCGCTCCATCCCTACTAAGGCGAGCAATTCGGCCACACGTGCTCGTTTCCACTCTAAGTCTATATTCGAGAGGTAACGACCTACATTCTCTGCTACGGTGTGATACGGACCCAAATCGAAATCTTGAGCAAGATACTTCATCGCCCCATAGCCAGGCACGAGCTGGAAGGAAGGTCCGAAAACCCTCTTATCGTTAAAATGAATAGTACCCTCAGGCAGGTCGAACAAACCGTAGATAGCTTTTAGCAGCGTACTTTTGCCGCAGCCACTTTCGCCCATAATGAAGACGTGTTCGCCTGTTTGCACTTCCAAGGACAGGTCTTTTAACAAGGGTTTATCACTTTGATAAGCGAAGGAAATATGATTGATACGAAGCATTCTTGTAATGGTTATTTAAATTCAGCGGGCAAAGATAGCAAATGTTTTTATGATGAGGTTTGTTGGCTTTGAAAAAATAGCTCAATCGCACGAAAACACGCGGATATAACTATGCAAAACGTGTAAAAAGGCTGTTTTTTGCGCAATCGTAATTCGTTGATTATTCGATGGTTTTTCGCTAAACCTAATACTAACCTAATACTAACCTAATACTGTTCTTTGAGATGAACGGCAGGTGAACGGCAAGTGAACGGTAGGTGAACCCGAGATCAGCGGTTAATAGTGCTGCCATTTGAGGTGCTTTTTTATTGTACAAAAGTAGTATCATTCAAAAGTATTTCGTAACTTTGTCGCCTGAAATTTTAACCAAACTATTTTATGAAAAGGATCATTTACACAATTGCTTTGTTAGCGATGGGGTGCTCAGCCCCTAAGGAGTATCACTTTACCGAGAACGATATTACGCTTATCCCCAAGCCTGTGCAGCTCGAGTTGCAACAGGGAGCATTTGTATTTGACAAAAATACGACCTTCGTAGTGCCTGACTCGTTGCAAGGGGTGGTGCAGCTCCTCACCGATAAGCTACAGACGGCAGCGGGCTTAACACTAAAAGTGCAGTCTCAGGCAGCTGAGAAAGGTAGTGTACGCTTTGAGGTAGATAAGCAGATCGCCCGTGAAGGCTACTCCCTGACCTCTAACAAGGAGGGAGTACACATCAAGGCAAGCACTAAGAGCGGGTTTATCTATGCGGTGGAAACCCTGAGGCAGCTCTTGCCTAAGGAAATCGAAAGTACTAAAAGAGTGCAAGCCGATTGGGTGATCCCAGCAGTGCATATCAAGGATGCGCCTGAGTACGCTTGGCGTGGACTGATGCTCGATGAGGCGCGCCACTTCTTCGGTAAGGCGTATGTACTCAAAACCTTAGACCGTATGGCAATGCTCAAACTCAACGTCTTTCAATGGCACTTGATCGACAATGAGGGTTGGCGCATTGAAATCAAGAAGTACCCTAAGCTCACTGAGGTAGGAGCGTGGCGTGTGAATCAGGAGGATAAGCATTGGGAGGAACGCACCCCCAACGCCCCTGATGCTGTAAAGGCGGATCACAGCAATGCCTACGGGGGCTATTACACCCAAGAAGATATTAAGGAAATTGTGGCATACGCAGCGGCACGGGGTATCACTATCGTGCCTGAGGTGGAGATGCCTGCCCACTCGATGAGCAGCATTGCGGCTTACCCTGAGCTCTCTTGCCATAAACGCCCTATCGCTGTGCCTTCGGGTTCTGTGTGGCCTAATGTAGATAACTATTGTGCAGGACAGGAAGAGACCTTTACTTTCTTGGAAGATGTGATGCGCGAGGTGATGGCTTTATTTCCCAGCAAATACATACACGTAGGCGGCGATGAGGCTGACCGCTCGGAGTGGGAGAAATGCCCTAAGTGTCAGGCGCGTATGAAGACAGAAGGGCTGAAGAATACAGCGGAACTACAAACCTATTTCATCAAGCGGATGCAGCAGTTCCTAAGGGCAAACGGGCGCACCTTAGTGGGCTGGGATGAGATCTTAGAAGGCGGAATGCCCAGCGATGTGGTGGTGATGAATTGGCGTGGTATTCGCAATGCACAGAAGGCAGTAGCACAAGGCAACCCTATGGTGCTCACCAGTGATACGTATATCAACCGCTATCAGGGTTTGCCTCAGTACGAACCCGAAGCCAATGGTGGGCACGTAACCCTGAGCAAGGTCTATCATTACAATCTCGAAAGGGAGAAGCTCACTGAGGAACAACACAAACACATTCTGGGCTCGCAGGCGAACCTATGGGCGGAGTTTATCGCCACCCCTGAACATTCGGAGTATATGCTCTTTCCGCGTCTTTTTGCCTTTGCAGAAGTGGTGTGGACGCCCAGCGAGCAAAAGGATTGGAAGGACTTTGTAAGGCGCGTAAAAGCACAGATGCAGCGACTCGACGTGATGGGGGTAAAGTACGCCATCTCAATGTATCAGGTGGTGCCTACCCTTGAGGAGAAGGACGGCAAGGTGCTGCTCACGCTCAGTTCGGAATTGCCTGATGCGGACATTCGTTATGCCTTCGATGGCACTCCGATTGAGCAAGGGCAGAGATACACAGCTCCGATAGCAATGAGTGGCAATACGATATGCAAGGCAGCGGTGTTTGTAGATGGCAAGCCCAATGTGGTGAGTAAGGACACGATTGTCTTCCATAAGGCGGCAGGCAAACCTGTGCAGTGCGAACCCGAAGCGGATAAGAAATACCAAGGTAAGGGTCCGCATACGCTTACCAATGTGGTGCGTGGCACTAAGAATTTCCAAGATGGGCAGTGGCTCGGCTGGCTGTTTAAAGATGCGACTATCACTATCGATATGCAGACGCCTAGTGAGGTAAGCAAGGTGATTGTAGGCGCGATGCGCAAGCACAACGATGCTATTTTCTTGCCTACTCACATCAGCGTAGCGGTATCTACGGACGGGAAGACATTTACCACCGTAGCCGACCAAGAGTTCCCTTACCAGCAGAAGGGAGTCTCGCGACTTGCTAATTTCTCATTGGAATTTACTCCTGTACAAACGCGTTATATAAAGGTAACAGTCAAGAACTTAGGTAAGAATCCTAATGGTGGCGATGCGTGGTTGTTTTTAGATGAGATTTTGGTGTTTTAAATATTTTTTGTAACTTTGTAGCTTATTAAATAACATATTATATGGATAGTATTAAGACGTATATCGAGGCGCATAAAGACCGCTTTATCGCCGAACTGATTGACTTACTCAAAATGCCGAGTGTGAGTGCCGACCCTGCCTTCTCGCAGGATATCCTCCACACCGCTGAAGCCGTAAAAGCCGCCCTCGCAGCCGCTGGTTGCGATAAGGTAGAGATTTGCGAAACACCAGGCAACCCCATTGTCTATGGCGAGAAGATCATCGACCCCAAGCTGCCTACCGTGTTGGTGTACGGGCACTACGATGTGCAACCTGCCGATCCACTCGAGCTGTGGGAGTCCGACCCCTTCGACCCTGTGATCAAGAAGACAGAAGAGCATCCACAAGGGGCCATCTATGCACGCGGCTCTTGCGACGACAAGGGGCAGATGTATATGCACGTAAAGGCATTGGAGTATATGGTGAAGGAGGGCAAACTGCCTTGCAACGTCAAGTTTATGATTGAGGGCGAGGAAGAAGTAGGCTCCGAAAGCCTCAAGTGGTTCGTGAAGAACAACCACGCCAAGCTGAAGAACGATGTGATCCTCATCTCCGACACGGGTATGCTTGCCAACGACACACCGAGCATCACCACAGGTTTGCGCGGACTTAGCTATGTGGAAGTGGAGGTAACAGGTGCCAACCGCGACCTGCACTCTGGGCTTTACGGTGGCGCAGTGGCGAACCCTATCAACGTGCTGGCAAAGATGATCGCCTCAATGCACGATGAGCACAAACACATCACCATTCCACACTTCTACGACAAGGTGGAGGAGCTTAGTCGTGAGGAGCGCGATGAAATGGCAAAAGCACCATTCTCATTAGAGGCTTACAAAAAGGCGTTGGACATTGATGATGTATATGGTGAGGACGGCTACACCACTACCGAGCGCGCGTCTATACGTCCGACCTTAGACGTAAACGGTATCTGGGGCGGCTACACAGGCGAAGGGGCTAAGACAGTAATCCCAAGCAAGGCATTTGCTAAGATCTCAATGCGCTTAGTGCCCAATCAAGACCCCGAGGAAATCACCAAGCTCTTCCAAGACTACTTTGAGAGCATCGCCCCAGAAGGCGTACGTGTAAAGGTGAAACCACACCACGGCGGGCAGGGCTATGTTACCCCAATAGACACTGTAGCCTATCAGGCAGCCTCTAAGGCCTGCGAACAGACTTTTGGCAAGGCTCCGATACCCGTGCGCTCAGGGGGTAGTATCCCTATTGTAGCACTCTTTGAAGAGGAGTTAGGCAGCAAGTCCATCCTCTTAGGCTTTGGTTTGGATAGCGATGCCATCCACTCACCTAATGAGCACTACGGGGTATTCAACTACCTCAAAGGGATAGAAACCATTCCGTGGTTCTACCACTATTACGCAGAAAGCGTAAAAAAGTAGTTGTTACAATACATTGAAAATAAACATCTTGCAAAAAAAGTTTCATTTGCAAGGTGTTTTTTTTGCTAAAAAACTTGTCAGTAAATAAATTAGTTGTACCTTTGCACCCGAATTAAACAATAGGACATTCCTCCTTAGCTCAGTTGGTTAGAGCATCTGACTGTTAATCAGAGGGTCACTGGTTCAAGTCCAGTAGGGGGAGCAAAAGATAATCAGGGCTTTACAGAGATGTGAAGCCTTTTTTGTTTTTTATAGGTCAAATTTATAGCAAAAGGGATGTTTTGTGAGAGGGTTTAACTCACTTTAATACAGTGCAAAAGAATAGGAGGGGTAAAAAAACTTATAAAAAGATTTGGCGGTTTAGAAATATAGTATTACTTTTGCGTTATAATTAATCATTAAAATTATATTTTATATGAAAAAATTTTTATTTATTGTAGCAGTGGCACTGACAAGTGTGGGCTACGCACAGACAGACAAAGGTGATTGGATGGTAGGTACCGATTTCGGGCTTTCATACGAGACATCAAAGGTAACAACAAAGGTAGGTAATGAGACAAGTCAAACTACCAATACTTTCAAGGTAGCGCCTAAGTTGGACTACTTTGTGATTAATAACCTGTCAATAGGTTTAGGTTTGGAGTATAAAAATACAAAAGTTAAAGATGGTGATACAACCAATACGTTTGCAGTAGTGCCTCAAGTGCACTATTTCTTCCCATTAGACACTAACTTTAAACCTTTCCTTGGTGCAAGAGTAGGTTATGGATACTCATCAACAGAAGTAGCAGGTGGTAATAATAAGACTAAGGCGGATGGTCTGGTAGTAGGTGGTAGAGCAGGGGTTGCTTACTTTGTAAACAACGGAGCTGCAGTTACAGGCTATTTAGATTATGACCATCAAAATTTTAAAAATAAGGATAATAAAGATATTACTTTTAAAAAAGGCACTTTTGGTGTAGGTATTGGAGTAGCGATTTTCTTCTAAGAAAAATTTAGATTATTATATATAGGTGTTTTAGATTTTCGTAAGATGATTTAAAACACCTATTTATTATTTATGTAGTGATAATAGAAATGAATATGTATAACAGATTATTACCACTAGGGGGGCTGTTGCTGCTGGCGGCGTGCAAACTGCAACCTACAACCCAGAACACAGAGATGAAATATCCAGAGACTAAGAGGGTAGAGGCTTCCGATACGTTTTTCGGTGTGGAAGTAAAAGACCCCTACCGTTGGTTGGAAGATGACCGCAGCGCAGAGACTGCGGCGTGGGTAAAGGCTGAGAACGCTTTTACCAATGCGTATCTCGAAAAAATTCCTTACCGCGAAGCGATCAAGAAACGTTTAGAGCAGGTGTGGAATTACGAGAAACTCGGAGCTCCCTTTGTGGAAGGGGCTTACACCTATTATTATAAGAATAACGGTTTGCAGAACCAAAGTGTGCTCTACCGCCGTGGGAAAGATGGCAAAGAGGAGGTGTTCTTAGACCCCAACACAATGTCTGCCGATGGCACTACCTCGCTGGGCAGTGTGAGTTTCTCCGAAGATGGTTCCTTAGTGGCTTACCTTATTTCTGAGGGCGGTAGCGATTGGCGCAAGCTTATCGTGCTGGATGCAGCGAGCAAAAAGCAAGTAGGGCAGACCTTAGTAGACGTGAAGTTCAGCAGTGCTGCGTGGAAGGGCAATGAAGGGTTCTTCTATTCGAGCTATGACAAGCCCAAAGGCAGTGAGCTCTCGGCTAAGACCGATCAGCATAAACTCTATTACCACAAGATGGGTACCGCCCAGAAGGACGACCAGCTCATCTATGGAGCAGATACAGACCCTAAATATAGGTATGTCGGTGGCTATCTGTCAGAGGACTCGCATTACTTATTTGTATCGCTGACGAATGCTACTTCGGGTAATAAGCTGATAATGAAAGACCTCACTAAGGAAAATGCGTCTTTTGTGGTGGTAGCCGATAAGGAAGGTACCGATACACAGTTTATCACTAACAAGGGTTCGCGGTTGTATTTTCTTACGAATATAGAGGCACCCAATATGCGCTTGGTGAGTGCAGAGGCTGCTAAGCCTTCACAGGCTGAGTGGCGCGATGTGATCCCTGAGACGCAGAACGTGCTGAGTGTATCGACCGTAGGCGATAAGATATTTGCACATTATATAGTAGATGCGCTTACCAATATAAAGGAGTATGACTACGAGGGTCGTTTGGTAAAAGAGGTGCAACTACCAGGGGTAGGCACCGCAGGCGGCTTTGGTGGGAAGCAAAAGGACAAGGAGACTTACTTTGCCTTTACCAATTACAATACGCCAACGAAGACCTATAAGTACGACTTGGCAAGTAGCAGCTATACGCTCTATTGGGAGCCTAAGATTGATTTTGATGCCAACGCCTACGAGTCGAAGCAAGTGTTCTACACCTCTAAGGACGGTACGCGTGTGCCGATGATGATCACCTATAAGAAAGGTACGAAGCTCAACGGCAAGAATCCTACTATATTATATGGGTATGGAGGATTCAACATTAGCGTATCACCTTATTTTAGTGTCTCGAATGTTACGTGGTTTGAGAATGGCGGTGTATATGCAGTGGCAAACCTCAGAGGCGGCGGTGAATATGGCAAGAAGTGGCACGATGCAGGCACTAAGATGCAAAAGCAGAATGTGTTTGAGGACTTTATTGCAGCAGCGGAGTATTTGATAAAAGAGGGCTACACCTCTAAGGACTACTTGGCGATACAAGGGGCATCGAATGGTGGGCTCTTAGTAGGTGCAACGATGACCCAACGTCCCGACCTCTTTAAGGTAGCGTTGCCAGCGGTAGGCGTGATGGATATGCTGAGGTATCACAAGTTTACTGCGGGCGCAGGTTGGGCGTATGACTATGGCACTGCTGATGACAGCAAAGAGATGTTTGAGTACCTGAAAAGTTACTCACCTTTACACAATGTAAAGAAAGGGGTACAGTATCCAGCGACGCTCATCACCACAGGCGACCACGATGATAGGGTGGTACCAGCACATAGTTTTAAGTTTGCGGCGGAGTTACAGGCAAATCAGGCAGGAACTAACCCGATACTCATCAGAATAGAGACAAATGCGGGGCACGGAGCGGGTACACCTATTAATAAACAGATAGCGCAGGCAGCCGATATTCAGAGCTTCACGCTATGGAATATGGGGGTAAAATCAATAGAATAATCAGCGTAAATGTGTATTTTAATAAATATAAAATAACAAAAGTGTGTATTATAAAATATATATGCAATATTTGAATATATCAATTAAATATCTTTTAAAAATGAGTTTTTAGAGCTCTGGTTTTTAGGGATTTTTTAGAGATAAAGGGGTGTAATCCTAAACAAATGTAAAAATAGTGTTAAATTTTATACTCACAAGAGAATTTAAGTGAATAAATTTTGCACGGTTCAAATAATAGTCGTACGTTTGCACCCTAATTAAATGTGAATTTAAACAATGTTTATGGCAAGAAGAATATTTGTAGTGCTACTGGTACTTTGTGTACTAACTGCGTGTAAGCGCGGAAGTGGTGATGGCAAAGGAGAGCTTGTAGGCGTTAAGGGTAAGGCTTGGAAACAGCCGCGTCCTTACGGTATGACGCTGATTCCGAGTGGTTCATTCATTATGGGTAGTTCCGATGATGATAAGACTGCGAGTTTTAATGCTACGGTGAAAACTGTGAGCGTTGGTTCATTTTATATGGACGAGACCGAAATTACGAATAGCGAGTATCGTCAGTTTGTGAATTGGGTACGTGATTCAATTATCCGTACACAATTGGCAGATATGGCTGAGCAGACAGGGCAACCCCTGGTAGTGGAGGAGTAGGCGAATATGCTTACTTGGACTCTAACAGTGAGAAGCTCAATGCATATCAGCAATATCTGCAAAATACTTACGGAGATGAGAAAGCGCGTAAGCTCAATAAAAAGGTCGCCTTGATTTGGGACGTCAATAAATTCCCAGATGAGTACTATTCAGAGGTGATGGATAAGCTCTATTTACCTGAAGAAGAGGCTTATAACGGGAAGCGTATTATGGACGTGGACAAATTCGTATTCAAGTATCAATGGTTGGATATGGAGAAAGCAGCACGAGCAAAAGGTAACCGAAAAGACTTCATTAAGGAAGAGTTAGTGAAGGTGTATCCAGACACTACTGTTTGGATCCGTGACTTTAATTACTCTTACAATGAGCCTATGCACAATGATTATTTTTGGCACGAGGCTTATGGAGACTATCCAGTAGTAGGGGTAAGTTGGATTCAAGCAAAGGCTTTCTGTGAATGGAGAACCTTGAACAAGAACTCTTACCAAAAATCAAAAGGAGATTATACTGTAAACTCTTTCCGACTTCCTATTGAATCAGAATGGGAATACGCAGCACGTGGAGGTCTTCAAGGAGCTACTTATCCTTGGGGAGGTCCGTATACTACGGATGATAGAGCTTGTTTCTTAGCAAACTTTAAACCGATGCGTGGTGACTATGCTTCAGATAATGCTTTATACACAGTAGAAGCTAAATCGTACGAACCCAATGGATACAACCTCTATAATATGGCAGGTAACGTATCGGAATGGACAAACACTTCGTATGATCCGAACTCTTATGAATATATGTCAACATTGAACCCTAACGTACTTGACGATAGTAACAAGCGTAAAGTGATCCGTGGAGGTTCGTGGAAAGACGTTGCTTTTATGTTGCAAGTAAATACCCGTGATTACGAATATCAAGATTCAGCACGTAGTTATATCGGTTTCCGTACCGTACAAGATTTTATGGGTATTAGTGACAAGCAAAAGAGTAAATCACCAAGAGGTTACAGATAATAGAATTTTATAATCAAGAAATAATTAATTAAAAACATTTAACAAATAAAAAAAGAAGTCTTATGGCAACAGCTAGTAAATCAAGAAAACAGTTTTTTAACTTAGTTTATGGTCTAGGTGCATCAGTAGTAATTTTAGGGGCACTTTTCAAATTAACCCATATGGAATTGGGACCATTAAACGGTAGTATATTATTGACAATAGGTATGGTGACTGAAGCTATCATCTTTGCGATTTCAGCCTTTGAACCAGTTGATGAAGAATACGATTGGTCATTAGTATATCCTGAATTAGCAGGAGGAGCAGCCTCACGTCGTCAAAACAACTTATTGTTACAAAACCAACAAGAAGACAAGATCCTCAGAGAGTCGTTGTCAGAAAAGTTGGATGGTATTTTAGCAGAGGCGCGTATTGATGCTAACTTAATGCGTTCATTGGGCAAATCAATTGAAAACTTTGCTGGTGCAAGTAGAGAAATTGCTCCTGTGGCAAATGCGATGGTTGCAGCTCACAAATACGGTGAAGAGCTTTCAACAGCAGCCTCTAACTTAGAGTCGCTAAATAGCTTATATAAATTACAATTAGAAAGAACAGAAAGACAAGTATCTGCACAAGCAGGTGTTGTTGATAACTTAGATTCACTAAACCAACAAATGCTTTCGTTCAAAGACAATTTAAGATCTTTAAACACTATCTATGGAGGAATGTTATCTGCGATGGGCGGTGCGAGATAAGAATTAATTGAGTAATTAACTTATTAAAAATTTAGCTTATGGCAGGTGGTAAATTAAGTCCAAGACAGAAGATGATCAACCTTATGTATTTGGTGTTCATTGCAATGATGGCATTAAATATGGGCAAGGAAGTATTGAATGCATTTGGGTTGGTAAATCAAAAGTTTGAATCGTCAAACAAGAGAGCAACAGAAGTTAATGACGCAGCGCTTCAAGCGTTGGCGATGAAGGCTTCTGAGAGTCCAGATAAGTTTGCTGAGATTTATGATAAATCAAAGCAAATTAAGGAACTATCAAATAATTTTTATTCCTTCATACAAGGGATTAAGGATGATGTAGAGGATCAGACAGGTCAGAAGGGTGTTCCAGCAGATAAAAAAGATTATGAGGCAATGGATAAGTCTGACTATACAGATGATCTTTTTTTCAAAGGGAATGGTGGATATAATACAAAAGGGCAGGAGTTTATTGATCAGATCAATAACTATAGAGAAGGGATATTGAAGATTTTAGGTGATGCTCCTCAATACAAGCAATTGGCAGAAAGAGTAAAGGTAAACTTTACGACAGAGCCAGTGAGAAATAAAGATGGCATCAAAGTAAAATGGTTACAATATAACTTTGAAGGTTTCCCTTACGTAGCTACATTGGCAAAACTTTCAATGATGCAGTCTGATATCCGCTCTACTGAGCAAGGGTTTTTTGATGACGCTTTAAAAGAAAGTTATAAAACAACAGCTTCAATGACTAACTATACTACTTTGCTTGAACAAAGTAAAGGAGCATATTATCAAGGAGAAAAGTTTGATGGGGCTATTGTACTGGGTCGTAAAGATGCAACTACACGTCCTAATGAAGTAGATTTATCTTTAGACGGCAGAAAGTTGGGAGCTAGTGATTTTACTATTGAAGATGGTCGTGTGAAATTGAATATTTCAGCAGGCAATACAGGTGACCACAAAATCACTGGTAACCTTTATTTTGACGAAGATGGTAAGCGTATTGCTGTGCCTGTAGCTCAGTCATTCTCAACTATTCCAAAACCAAACTCGGCAGTAATATCAGCTGATAAGATGAATGTAGTGTATCGTGGTGTTGCTAACCCTATCACTATTTCAATGCCAGGGGTTCCTGATAATAAAATATCAGCTTCAGCTGCAGGTTTGTCTAAAGCTTCAGGTGCAGGTGCTTGGGTAATGCGTCCAGGGGCTGGTAGAGAGGTTACTATTCACGTAACAGGTGAACTTGGTGGGCAGAAATTTAGCTCTTCTAAGATGTTCCGTATTAAGAGTATCCCTCGTCCTGTAACAAGTATGGGTGGACAAATAGGTACAGCTAAATTGCCTAAGGCGAATGTAGCAGTATTACCAGTTTCAGCTGTATTAGAAGACTTTGATTTCGACTTGAAATTACAAGTAAACGAATTTAAAGTATTCGTTCCAGGTCAGCCAAGTATTGTAGTTCGTGGCTCTAATAAGTTCAATGAGCAAGCTAGAGCAGCTGTACTACGTGCGAGAAGAGGTGATAAGATTCAAATATTTGACGTAAAGGCAAGTATCGTAGGTAATTCAACATTGAAATTACCACCACTTACACCTATCGTTATTGAAATAACAAACTAAGAATAAGTATTATGCTAAACTTAAAGAATGTAATTATATTACTGCTTTTTGTACTTGCTGGTCAAGTTTCATTTGCACAGATAAATATTTTAAATGCAAAATCAGCAAATGAAATAGGTGTTAAGACAGAAGCACAGATAGAAGCAGATAATGATAAACCTCTACCTTATGGATATGTAGATGATAGAGATATCCTTTGGTCAGTAGAAGTATGGGAGGTAATTGATTTGAACGAAAGGGCTAACTTTCCTTTGCTTTTCCCTACTGATACGTTAGAGATTGATGCTTATCGCCGTTCATTATATGATGTTCTGTTAAAAAACATCAAGAATGGTAAGATAAAAGATGTGTATCTTGATTCTTACTTCACTCAGACTAAAACTGTTGAAGATATTGAAGCTTCTATGTCAAAAGTAGATACTTTGGATATTGGATATGAGCAATTGAATTCTGGTGAAGCTCTTTCTCCTGAATATATTACTAGAAGAAACTTAGAGTCAGCAGATATAGCACAATATCACATTAGAGGTATTTGGTATTTTGACAAACGACAAGGAGAATTGAAGTATCGTTTGTTGGCATTGGCACCAGTAGCACCAGATGTTAACTTTATTGACTCTGATGATTCAACAATGTCAGCTTTAGTTCCTTTGTTCTGGGTGTTCTATCCGCAAGTGCGCGACATTCTTCACGAGGCTAAAACCTTTAACAGAAAGAATGATGCTCGACCAATGTCATTTGACCACCTTTTAAATGCCCGAATGTTTAGTTCGGTAATTTATAAGGAAGCTAATGTATATGGAGATAGAAAGATCAAAGAGTATCTACCAGATAATGCACTCTTCCAGTTGTTAGAATCTGATAAGATCAAACAAAAGATCCGTGATAGAGAGCAAGATATGTGGGCGAACTAATTTTTAAATTCACAGAAATATTTTTGAACTGTCCCAAAAGAACCTTCTTTTAATAAGATTGAAATGAGGTTCTTTTGGGGCAGTTTTTTTTATTTTAAAATTTGCACACTATAGATAATAGTTGTAATTTTGCTCCAATTTCACAGCCACTTCTTTTATATGATAAATAGACACTTACTTATTACGTATTTATTACTATTATTTCTATATATACCTGCGCAATCACAGGAAGGGAAATTTCTTGTAGAACTAAAAGAACTCCTCAAAGAAAAAGACAAATATACCACTGAGAAGCAACATCATATTGATGAAATCAGGCGGATGCTCCTTGTACCCGATATGACCCCTGAGCAACACTATGCGGTGAATAAGCAGCTCAGTGATGCCTATAAGACGTACCTCTCCGACTCGGCTGTACACTACGTAAAGAAGAACCTTGCCATTGCTGAGCAGTTAGGACGTGCCGACTGGTGCAATGATGCACGTTTTGAACTTACCTCGCTGTACACGGTTGAGGGTAATTACTTGGACGCCTTTGCAGAACTGCAAGCAATGGATGAGGCGAGCTTATCTCCTCAGGAGCTTATCCGTTATTATGATGCTTACCAACTGCTCTACCACAACTATGCATTTAACAATCCGAATGCGGCAGTGTATATTGCCAAAAGCAAAGCATACCACGATAAGTTATTACCACTATTAGACAAAAATAGCACCCACTATCTGCTGCTCTATGCCGATAGACTTGCAGATGAAGGGCACTTTGCGAAGGCAGCTGACCTACTGCTGCATAAGCTACAAGAGCTTCATACCGATGAGCACGAAAAGGCAGTACTGGCCTACGTACTCGGCACTATCTACAAGAAGGCGGGCAACACGGATAAAGAGATCGAATACTTTGCTATCTCAGCCTCTTGCGACATCAAGAATGCCATTAAAGAGAACGCCTCAATGCGGCAGTTGGCAAGTGCCCTTTACGCCACAGGCAATGTGGAAGATGCTTATCTATGCATACGCTCCTCAATGGAAGACGCCATCTTTTGCAATGCTAACCTGCGCTCTGATGAGGTGTTGCAGATATTCCCCATTATCGAAGGGGCTTATCAAGAGCGTGTACAGCAGCATAACACCGACCTCAGGTGGGCATTGGCAGCAGTAGGCTTAGTAACTCTATGCTTAGCCTTAGCGGTCTTTTTTGTATATAGGCAGATGAAGCGCATTGCTAAGATACGCCGTGAGCTTGCTCATAAGAATCGCGATTTGGAAGAACTTAACGGGCATCTGCAAGCAGTGGTGAGCGAGCTCAACAGCACCAATACTGCCCTCTCTGAGGTAAACGCTGAGCTCTCAGAGACTAACAATGTGAAGGAGGCTTACATAGCACAATTCTTCAACCTGTGTTCAATGTATATTGATAAGTTAGAAAAGTTTCAACACGCGCTTTACAAAAAGGCAAAGGATAAAAACAACGACGAGCTGCTGAAGATGTTGCGCTCTAATGAGATGATTGATGCAGAACTCAAGCAGCTATACCGCCTCTTTGATGAGGTATTCTTGCATCTCTATCCTAACTTTGTGGAGGCGTTTAATGCGCTCTTACTTCCGGAGGCGCGTTTCACTGTAAAGCCTAACGAGATGAACCCTGAGTTGCGCATCTTTGCACTCATACGCTTAGGCTTTACCGATAGTGCCAAGATAGCTTCCTTCTTGCACTACTCAATGAACACCATCTATAACTACCGTACCCGCGTGCGCAACAAGGCACTTGTGCCTCGTGAGGAGTTTGAAGCAAGGGTGATGAGGATTGGTAGAAACTTATAAAATCAGTAATTCTTTCTAATTTTACTTCATAAGTAGATTTTTGTTATACTTATGCAGTATCTCTCTCTTTTCGTATTTCTTTCGTGAGGGATTCGTATTTCTTATGTAAGATATGTCTTAGATATTTTTTCTTATAGGAAACGATACGTTATTTTATTATATTTATGACTTTAAAACAGATCGTTTTAGTTTCATTTCAACCAACTACAGATATGTAAACGAAATAAAACGACTTGCATTTAATTTATATTTTTTAGGATGTTATTTTTGTTATGAATTTGAATAACAAATAATTATAAATTATATAATTTATATTTATATTGTGTGATGTTAAAGGAATGTAAAGGTATGGTAATTTTGTCGGCAGAAAAAGCAACTCAGTGGAGCGGCTTTTCATCAGTTTACCATTTTTATTTTAAGTCATAGTATTATGAAAGGAAAACGAAAATTATTATTAAAAGGAGTAGCGAGGGTGGTCTTGCTACTTGTCTTAGCCTTATCCAGCAATCTCCTTTCTGCGCAGAACCTAAGGAAAATCACAGGTACTGTTACAGATGAGAAGAAGCAACCCGTAATGGGCGCATCGGTGGTGGTGAAAGGCTCTACCAAAGGTACCAGCACTGACTTCGATGGGAAGTTTAGTTTGGATGTGCCACAGAATGCTGTGCTTACGGTCTCCTTTATTGGGTATCATACCCAGCAGGTGAATGTGGGTAATCAGAGCCACATAGCGATTGTGCTCAAGGAAGAGTCGCAGCAGCTTGATGAGGTGGTGGTAGTAGGGTATGGGGTCGTACGTAAGAAAGACCTTACAGGTGCTGTAGCAACAGTAGGCACCAAAGCCCTCAAGGAAAAACCGCTGGCAAGTGCAGGGGAAGCCTTGCAAGGACGTGCTGCTGGGGTGCAAGTTACCTCTGCAGGGAAGCCAGGCGACAACGTATCGTTCCGCATTCGTGGGATTAGCACTATCAATAACAGCGAGCCATTACTTGTTATTGATGGGGTACCTACCGACTTAGGTATCAATGCACTCAATGCTAATGACATCGAAAGTGTAGATGTACTTAAGGATGCCTCAGCTACCGCTATTTATGGATCACGTGGGGCGAATGGGGTAGTGCTTATCACCACTAAAAAGGGAGCTAAGGGTGAGGGTAAACTCTCCTTCAGTACCAACGTAGGGGTACAAGTAGCCACCTCAGTGCCTAAGCTGCTCAACGCCTCTGAGTTTGCTTCATTGCACAACGAGATGATTGCCAATTATAATAAAGGCAATTATGGCAATACCTTAATGCAACGTGCTGACTTTGCTGACCCTACTGCGCTTACTCAAACTACCAATTGGCTCGACCTTTTGTTGCGTACGGCTTATATGCGCAATTATTCGCTATCGTATTCAGGAGGGAATGAGAAGAGTAATTACTACGTATCAGGTAGTGTTTTTGACCAAGATGGGATTGTAATCAATACCTCTTACAAACGCTACACAGCGCAGTTTAATAGCGAATCGCGCGTGCACCCTTGGGTGAAGTTTGGTAATAACCTTACCCTAAGCCACGACGTGAAGCACTCAGGGCAGTATGAAATACGTTCGGCAATGGCAGCCCAGCCTACACAACCAATCTACAACGATGATGGCTCCTATTCAGGGCCTGATTCTCCAGCCTCTCAGTATGGAGACTTCCGCAACCCGCTGGGGATCGCTAAGCTGATCAATAGTGATACACGAGGATATAACTTCTTAGGGAATATCTTCGCTGAAATCACCCCCGTGAAGCACTTAGTGTTTAAGACCATTGGTGGTATTGATTTCAAGACTTGGCAATATGAGCGTTTCGCACCTAAATATGCTTGGAAGCCTATTCCACAACCGCTTTCAGAGCGCAGTGAAAACTCCAATAAGAGTATTACTTATCTCTGGGATAACACTCTTACTTATACCAATACCTTTGCTAAGAAACACTTTGTAAATGCAATGGTAGGTACCAGTGCGCAGAATAATGTCTACAATAATATAGGCGGTAGCGTACAGGACTTCCTCAGTGATAAGAACAACCAGCTGAGCAATGGCTTACAGAATCCTACTATTAGTGGTACAATGAATGATTGGTCTATTTTCTCACTTATCGGTAGGCTCAACTATACGTATGATGATAAGTATCTACTTACAGCTACCATACGCCGTGATGGCTCTTCACGCTTCTCTGAAGAAAATCGTTGGGGTACTTTTCCTTCTTTCTCCTTGGCGTGGAGAATTTCTAAAGAACCTTTCTTCAAGGAAAACAAATGGATTAATGATGCGAAAATTCGTGTGGGCTATGGGCTAACAGGTAATCAAGAAGGTATTGATAATTACGCTTACTTTACCCGTTTGCGCACAGGACAATATGTCTTTAACAATAAAGTAGTGCCTACGCTCTATCCACACGTGATGCCTAACCCTAATGTGAAATGGGAGACCGTAGAGCAATACAACGCTGGGATAGACCTTACCCTCATCGATAAGCGTTTGAATCTTATCTTTGATGCTTATCTAAAAAATACCCGTGATATGCTTGTGCCTATGTCAGTGCCCCTCACCACAGGCTATTCTGATACGGATGTGCCCAGTGTAAATGCAGGACAGGTAGAGAATAAAGGTTTGGAGCTTACACTCGCCTCACAGAACGTAAAAGGGGAGTTTGAATGGAACACGGATTTTAATATCTCTTTCAATAAGAATGAGATCGTAAAAATGAACGATGGCACACCACTCTTCACAGGGCCTGAGTACCGACTTACCAAGCCACAAATCAATGCTGAAGGGCACCCGGTAAATAGCTTCTATGGCTATGTTACCAATGGAATTTTCCAGAACCAAGCAGAGGTAGATAACTATGCGACCCAAGTGCCTGGCGGTACATCGCCTGGCGATATCAAGTTCAAGGATTTAAACAACGATGGGGTTATCAATGCTGATGACCGTACCTACATCGGCAACCCATTCCCTGAGTGGACATTCTCAATGAACAATACCTTTGCGTATAAGAACTTTGATTTGCAGATATTCTTACAAGGGGTCTATGGCAATGATATCCTCAATGCCAACCGTGTATGGCAAGAAGGGATGTCAGTGCCACAGAACCAAACTAAGCGAGTGCTCAACCGTTGGATAGGTGAAGGCACCAGCAATACAGTGCCACGTGCCGTATACTCTGACCCTAACGACAACGTGCGCAATTCCAACCGATTTATAGAAGACGGCTCTTACTTGCGTATCAAGAACGTAACCTTGGGCTATACGCTGCCAAAGGATGTTACGGAACGTATATTCTTTAGCACTGTGCGTCTATATGCTTCGTGCCAGAACCTCTTTACCTTTACTAACTACTCAGGTTTTGATCCCGAAGTAGGAACTTCAGGTGTGGACTTAGGCACCTATCCTGTAACCCGCACAATGAGTTTTGGTCTTAACTTACAGTTTTAACTTGAAAACAAGAACTATAATGAAAAAGATATATTACATAGGAGCCTTTGTACTCCTTACCCTTACAGGCTGCTCTAAGTTCCTTGACAAAGAGCCCTATCAGGATCCCAGCACACAGATCCTCTCCGATGAGGAAAGTGCTGTAGCCTTGGTCAATTCAGCCTATAAGCCCCTCTCACGCCCCAACCTTTACAACCTGCGTATGTGGGCATTGGATATTGTGGCGGGCAATAGTGAAGTAGGGGCTGGCGGTGGTACCGATGGTATTGAGACTATTCAGCTTGCTAACTTTGTCTCTACTGCTGATAATGCTGGTGTGCTGGATATATGGCGCGGACCTAACCCAGGCATTCTCTACTGCAATACTGCTATTGAGCAATTGCCTAAGATGAAAATCAATGAGCAATTGAAGAACCGCTGCCTTGGTGAGGCACGCTTTCTTAGAGCACATTACTACTTTATTTTGGTACAACTCTTTGGTGATTTGCCTATTAAGCTCACCCCTACCAAACAGGGGGATAACCTCTATCCTTCTCGCGACCCTAAAGAACGTGTATACAACGAAGTGATTATCCCAGACCTACAAGCAGCGTATGAACTATTGCCACCACGTGAGCAGTATACCGATGAGAATAAGGGGCGTGTATCTAAAGGTTCTGCTGCAGGTATGCTTGCTAAAGTATACCTTACTTTAGGACAATATGATAAGGCGCTTGATATGTGCCAAAAGGTAGATGCCCTTGGGTATGCTCTTAACCCTAACTATAGTGATAACTTCGCTAAGCAGACTGCTAAGGAAAAGAACACTGTGGAGTCGCTCTTTGAGGTACAGTACTTAGGGTTCTCAAAAGAAGACTTTTGGGGGAATGAGAACCAAGCTTCTTGGATGAGTACCTTTATGGGGCCTCGCAACTCAGGCTGGGTAGGAGGCTCTTATGGTTGGAACCAACCTACACAAGAGTTCGTTGACCAGTATGAAGCAGGCGACAAGCGCAAGGATGCCACCATTCTTTATGAAGGAGGTCCTGACTTCTACGGCAATACCTATAAAGCCAATATGTCCAATACAGGCTATAATGTACGTAAGTTCTTAGTGCCAGTCTCTATTTCTGCGGACTATAATACCAATGCTGCCAACTTCGTAGTGCTCCGCTATGCTGATGTATTGCTAATGGAAGCTGAAGCTCTCAATGAGTTAGGGCGTACCTCTGAAGCAGTAGAACCCCTCTATAAAGTGCGTGCACGCGCAGGGCTTACCGATAAGTCTGCACTCCAAAGCCTTAGTACAGAAGAGATGCGTGAGAAGATACGCCACGAACGCCGTATGGAGCTCGCCTTTGAGGGGCACCGTTGGTTCGACCTTATCCGCTGGGACAACGGCGACTACGCGCTTAACTTCTTCCACGCTATCGGAAAGGTAAACGCAGCGCGCAAACACCTGCTATTCCCTATCCCTCAAAAGGATAGAGATGCAAACCATAACTTAGCACAAAACCCAGGGTATTAACCCTTATTAAATAACCAAAGAAATGAAAATATACCATTTATTCACACTCCTCCTTTCGGCACTATGCCTTACGCAGTGCCAACTAAAGGACGATATGGAGCTCAATAAAGGCAGTAAAACTTTTGAGATAACACTGCCCAGCAGCAACATAGAGCTCAATGCCGCCAATCCTGATGGCGAAGCCCTTAAAATCACTTGGACAGCCGCTTCTAATAACGGCACCAATGCAGGTATTTCCTATACTTTCCAGATGGATAAGCAAGGAAATAACTTCGCTGGAGGTATTAAAGACAGCTTAGGACGTGGCGTTTACGAGAAGATCTTCAAGAACGAAGAACTCAACAACCTCCTTACAGGTACATTTAGTGCTACCGCTGGCAGTGAGGTCGATTTAGAAGTGCGTGTAGTTGCCAAAGTACTTGGCTTGAAGTACGTAGAGCAAATCTCACTTGTGAAGCACATCAAGGTTATCACCCATACACCTATCAGCTCTAAGCTATACCTCATTGGTGATGCCACTCCCAATGGTTGGGCTAATGACAAAGCTACTGAGATGAAAGCCATCTCAGGAAAGGCAAAGAACTTCACTTGGACAGGTGCCCTAAAGAAAGGGGAATTCAAGTTTATCACTACCCTCAATCAGTGGAAACCCGCTTACTGCAAAGGCGATACCGATACTTCGCTGCGCTATGTAGAGGGAGATGATAGCTACGATGAGAAGTTTAAAATTACTGAGTCTGGGCGTTATACTGTCAATGTAGACCTCATCGCTAAGACTATTAAAATCGTTAAAGGGGCAGGTCCTGAATACACTGAGTTGTTCTTTGTAGGAGAAGAAAATAGTTGGGGCTTTACCTCAATGACTGTTGATCCTATTGACCCATTCACATTCCATTACAATGCGGTGTTTACCAAAGGAGGTGAGTTCAAGATAGGTACTGTTAAAGGAAACTATGATGCCGACTTCTTCCGCCCTAAGAAAAACGGACAAGGGGTAGGTACCAACTTAGATGTTGTGAAATCAGCAGGCGACCCTGACGATAAATGGAATATAAAGCCAGGAGCTTACAAGATTACCCTTGATATTAAGAGTATGAAGATCAGCATAGAGGCTTTCACCCCTACCAAGGTATACCTCATTGGTAATGCAACACCTGCAGGATGGAGCCCCGCAGATGCTGTGGAGATGAGTGCTACTACCGATCCTTATACCACTACTTGGGAAGGCACCCTAAAAACAGGTGAACTTAAGTTCCTGACTGACCCTTCCAAAGAATGGGACAGCGACTTCTTCCTTGCTTCTGAAGAAAACAAAACTCCTACAGGCTCAGAAGAGTTAATGCACTTCAGCAAGAAGGGTTCTAACCCTGACAATAAGTGGAAGATCAGCGAAGAGGGCACTTATAAGATTACCCTCAACCAACTCACACAAAAGATAATTATCAAAAAGCAATAAAGTTTTAAATGTTAAATCCAAGCACCCGACTCCCCCTCTAAGGGGGTAGGGAGGTGCTAAACCACACAAGCAAATGAAAAGTTTATATACATTATTACTCGGCATTTCGCTCAGCACTATCGCTTGCGAAAAGCCCTACGACACCGAGCGTAACCCTATCGTCTATGGCGATACCTACCTCAAAATAGATATCAACACCGATAAAGCAGTCTACGAACCTAATGCTACAGTGCATTTCACACTAGGCAAAATGCCTCAAGGAGCCTATAAAGTACGTTACTCCTACCTTGGCGAAACTATCAAAGAAGAGCCTCTGACTGGCACCTCGTGGACGTGGAAAGTGCCTTCTGATAACTACCGTGGTTACCTCGTGGAAGTCTACAAAAATGAGGAAGGAAGAGAAGATACTTACGGTAGTATTGCCGTAGATGTCTCCACCGACTGGACAGCCTTCCCTCGCTATGGCTTCCTTTCCTCTTATGATGAAATGAGTGAGGCAGAAATCAACAGCAATATAGACTTCCTAAGCCGCTGCCATATCAATGGTCTGCAATTCTACGACTGGATGTATCAACACCACCGTCCGCTCGCAAGTACTCCTGTCTGGGACGACCTCTTCAAACGTAAAACATACCTCAAAACAGTGAAGGGCTACATTACTGCTGCTCATAACAAAGGTATCAAAGCGATGTTCTATAACTTGGCTTTCGGCGTACTCGGTGAGAATGCCGCAGCCGATGGTGTCCAAGATAACTGGTATCTCTATAAAGATAAAGACCACAAGGAACGCGATAAACACGCCCTCGACAAAAACTATGCCACAGGCGATATCTACCTTGTAAACCCTGCCAATACCGCTTGGCAGAGCTATATAGCAGGTCGCAACAACGACGTCTATGCTGCCCTTGATTTCGATGGCTACCATATCGACCAACTCGGTGGGCGCGGCAATGTCTATGATTATGATGGGAAAGCAGTAGACCTTCCTCAGACATACGCTCCTTTCATCAACGCAATGAAGTCCGCAAGATCTGACAAACGCCTCGTGATGAATGCCGTAGGTCAATACGGACAAAAGGAAATCACTACTACCAAAGTAGATTTTCTCTATACCGAAGTATGGGATGCCCACAAAACTTACGAACAGTTAGTATCTGTGATTAAAGAAAATGACCAGCTCTCCAACAATAATAAACGCACTGTGCTTGCTGCCTATATGAATTATGATAGAGCTAAGAGTATAGGATATGTCAATGAACCTGGTATTCTTCTTGCTGATGCCGTGATTTTCTCTAATGGAGGTGCCCACTTAGAGCTCGGTGAACACTACCTCACAAGAGAGTATTTCCCTGATAAAAACTTAGTGCTGTGTGGCACACTTAAAAAGCACCTTATCACTTACTACGACTTTCTTGTAGGCTATCAAAACCTCCTGCGAGGTGGAGCAACCCTTACCTCTAAGAATATTACAGCCGTAGAAGGAGCTACCCTCGCAGCAGGCCTAAACGCAGCAGGCAAGGTAAATTACACCGTTCGCGAGTTAGGTGATAAAGAGATATGGCACTTAGTGAACTTCACAGGTGTAAGCAATATGGAGTGGCGCGACACCAATGCCACTCAAGTGGCTCCTGATGAGCTTAAAACTATAAAACTTACAGCAAGCACTACCAAACCTGTAAAAAAAGTCTGGTTCGCGAGTCCTGATATCTATGGTGGCGCACCTCGTAAGATTGAGTTCACCCAAGAAAACAATCAAATCACCCTTACACTCCCATACCTCAAATATTGGGATATGGTCGTAATCGAGTACTAAGCCATACGAATCTCATACGAATCCACAACGGACACAGTACGGACACACATAAGACCTTAGTAAGAAGATAAGACTAAGAATAACGGAATATATATGGATATAGTATGGAGGTTCCTCCTTTAAAGGGGGGAACCCTATATTGTAAAAATATGCTCTCTTGTCTTATGTCCCTAATTTATATCAAATGAAGAAAATACTTACATTGTTAATTGCCTGCACCGCAGGCGCACTCAGCGCGCAAACGCTGCAATCACCCGATAAAAACCTTATCCTCACCTTTAGCGTGCAAGAGGGTGGCAAGCCTACCTATGCCCTTAGTTATAAGGGGCAAGAGGTGATTGCCCCCAGCCACTTGGGCTTGGAGCTATATAGTTCCAATGAAGTGCAGTTTGGTGAAGAATTGAAGAAGAATACGGACGTAAACACCTCTCTCTACGATGGCTTTACAGTTGAGAAAGTCACCACAGCCACCGCCGACGAGACGTGGGCACCCGTATGGGGCGAGAGCAAAACCATCCGCAATCATTACAATGAACTGGTGGTAACCCTACGCCAAAAGAGCACCGACCGCGCGATGAACATCCGCTTTCGCCTCTTTAACGACGGACTCGGCTTCCGCTATGAGTTCCCTGAGCAGAAAAACTTAGTGTACTTCGTTGTGAAGGACGAACTTACCCAGTTTGCAATGACGGGCGACCACTACGCTTGGTGGATACCTGGCGATTACGACACGCAGGAGTATGACTACAACCATACCCGCCTCTCTGAGATACGCGCCGTAAACGCACAAGGGCGACAGGCAAACCTCTCGCAGAAGGGCTTCTCCGATACAGGCGTGCAAACCTCATTGATGCTCAAGACCGACAAAGGGCTTTACATCAACCTCCACGAGGCAGCACTCGTAAACTATGGGGCAATGCACCTCAACCTTGATGATAAGCGTCTCATCTTCCAATCGTGGATTACCCCCGATGCCAACGGTGCAAAGGGCTATCTGCAAGCCCCCACACAAACCCCTTGGCGCACCGTCATCGTCAGTGATGATGCCCGCGACATCCTCGCCTCTAACATCACCCTCAACCTCAATGAGCCTTGCGCCCTTGCCGACACTTCGTGGATACACCCTATGAAGTACGTAGGTGTGTGGTGGGAGATGATCACAGGGATGAAAGAATGGTCATACACCTACGACCTGCCCAGCGTGCACATCGGCATCACCGACTACACCAAGCTCAAGCCCCACGGCAAGCACGGTGCTACCACTGAGAACGTGAAGAAGTACATCGATTTCGCTGCTAAGAACGGCTTTGACGGCGTATTAGTGGAAGGCTGGAACATCGGTTGGGAAGACTGGTTTGGACACGCTAAAGACCACGTATTCGACTTCCAAACCCCTTATCCCGACTTTGACATCGACGAGGTGCACCGCTATGCTAAGTCCAAAGGCGTCAAGATGATAATGCACCACGAGACTTCCTCCTCCATACGCAACTACGAGCGTTATATGGACGAGGCTTACCGCCTGATGAATAAGTACGAATACCCAGCCGTGAAGAGTGGCTACGTAGGCAATATCGTACCGCGCGGCGAGAACCATTACAGCCAATGGATCAACAACCACTACCTCTATGCCATCAAGAAAGCTGCTGACTATCACATTATGATTAATGCACACGAGGCAGTGCGCCCAACGGGGCTTTGCCGCACCTATCCCAACCTTATTGGCAATGAGTCGGCACGGGGCACCGAATACCAAGCCTTTGGTGGGAGCAAACCTAACCACACTACGGTGCTTCCGTTCACACGTTTGATAGGAGGACCGATGGACTTCACCCCTGGCATATTCGAGATGGACATCAGTAAGAACAATCCCAACAACCATTCGCACTGCAATGCTACCATCGCCAATCAGCTGTCGCTCTACGTAACGATGAGCAGTCCCCTACAAATGGCAGCCGACCTCCCTGAGAACTACGAGCGTTTCCCTGATGCTTTCCAGTTTATCAAAGACGTTGCCCTCGATTGGGATGAGAGTCATTACTTGGAAGCCGAGCCAGGTGCGTATGTTACCGTTGCCCGTAAAGCTAAGGGCTCTGACGATTGGTTCATAGGTAACACCACAGGGATTAAAGGCTTCACCTCAAAGATTGCACTCAGCTTTTTAAAGCCTAACACGCGTTATGAGGCCACCATCTATGCGGATGCCAAGGGTGCCGATTACAAGACTAACCCTCAAGCCTACATTATCAAGAAGCAAAAAGTAACCAATAAAACCAAACTTTCTATCCCCGCAGTAGAGGGTGGAGGCTATGCAATTCGCTTGGTTCCCGTGAAGAAATAAGTAAAGCAATGTTTAATTTGGCAACACACCTATGGGGATCTCTACCAAGAGATCCCCATAATATTTATAAAAGCACCGCAGCTATGCCTCCAAAGCAGGCTTCTTGCGGAGCTGTGTCTGCACTAATAATAGGTAAGATATCACCCCAACAGCGATACAAGTAAATATGGTATAGGTCATTGGGCGCTCACTCTCAATAGGGAAGAGGGCGAGGATTGCCCCCACCACTGAGCCAATGCCGAAGCGGAGCATACCTGTGAGCGAGTTGGCGGTGCCTGCCACTTCGGGATAGAGTTCCAAGATGGCAGCGTTAGCGTTGCTTGACACCACCGAAACCAAGCCGACGAACATCGCAATACCTAAGGCAGTAACCCACAATCCCAAGTGAAAGTAGCCACTGATGAGCAGCAGGATTCCTGCCAAGAGCTGTATGCTAAGCCCTATCCGCAGCGATCGCTCGGTGCCGATCCTCGTTACGAATTTGCCGTTGAGTGAGGTGGCTGTCATCATTACGATGACGTTCAGCACGAAAAAGTACCCGAAGTTCTTAGGCGCCACACCAAAGATTTTGGTGTAAACCAGCGATCCTGAGCTTAAAAAGCAGAACATCCCCGCATACGAAAGTGAGTTGCAAAAGATGTAACCTAGCACAAGTTTGTTGCTGAGGATGCTGCGATAAGTACGCAAAATATGCGGTAGGTTGAGCTTTTGCCTGTGCGCTACTGGGAGGGTTTCAGGGATGTGCCTCATCACTAGCACGGCAGCCAAGATGCCAAATGCCGAGAGGATGTAGAAGATCCCACGCCAGTGCCACCACTCTGCGATGTATCCGCCGACGATGGGGGCAATGAGCGGCGCGATCATCGTTACAATCATTATCATCGACATCTTGCGTGCAAACTCATTTTTGGTAAAGAGATCTCGCAGGAGGGCACCCCCCACTACCGATGGAGAGGCGCCAAACAAACCCTGAAAGAACCGCAGGATATGGAAATGCTCAATGCGGGTTACTTGCGTAATTAGCAGTGAGATGAGCGCAGATATCACTACCCCTATGATAATCACACGTTTGCGTCCGTAGCTATCAGACAAGGGTCCCCAGATGAGCTGCCCAAAGGCGAACCCGAGTGTGAAGAGCGCCAAGGTGCTTTGTACCCTCTCTTCCGATACATTCAGCTCTTGGGCGATGGTGGGGAACGAGGATAAATACATATCAATAGCAAAGGGAGTGAGCATTGATAGCATTCCTAAGATGATGATAAACAGTGCGTTTGCTTTGGGTTCTGACGTCATTTTTGTGTAATTATCGCCTGTGATGGCTTTGTTTTTAATTAAAAGAGGCTGCAAAGGTACGAACATTTCTGCAAATACAACACATAAAATTCATTTTTTCTACTTTACACCTATATATATTATAGGTGTAATTTCTATATATAATAGGTGTCATTTTAGGGCAAATCACCCTAAGTTTTAGGAGTAAAATCACGAGGTTTCTTTCGTTTTCACGTGTGAGTGGTTTCGCAGCGAAAGCAGGGTGTTTTTCAGGTCACACGTGCCCTAAAAGCAGGGAAAACGTGCTTTTTTCGGTAGTATAACGTACTGATACTCAAAGCAAAGCAGAGGTCAAAAAAAACCACGTGTGGTTTCGGTCAAAACCACACGTGGTTTTGGTGAAAAGCACACGTGGTTTTGATCAAAATCACACGTGGTTTTCAGTCAAACCACACGTGGTTTTTATCCGAGGCACAGCAGGGATGAAAAAAGACCCCTCGAGGTTTCGTTTATCGAGGGGTGATGTTTCGATAAGTTACGCGTTTTCGAAAGACTATTTCTTCGGGTCTTTTATCTCTTTTATCTCTTTGAGAAGGGTTTGATAGTGCAGATGGTTGAGGCTTCCCAACGGCTCTTTTTGCATCAACTTCCCAATGGTTTCTTCTATATATAATAGGTGTTGCAGTGCATAGAGCGGTACATCTTGGTGCTGCACCAGTTTGTCTTTCCTGCCATCCTTGGGTGCTGTGGGGTTGATGCTCTTCCCCAATTCCTCGACGTATAAGCCTTGCAGGTCGCGGCGGTAGGCTGCTTTCTGCGGATCGCTGCCCAGAGGTTTCCACACGGCAGCGGCGAGATCTTTTAAGTATTGCTCTACGGGGTAGGCGTTCTTCGTGAGAAGTGCGTCGTTTGCGAGTCGAGAAAGGGTGCGATCCCTGAGTGTCATCTCGATGGCACTGGTTTGGAAATCGTTAATCTCTCTGTGCGGATCGGTGCCTGTCTTGCTTATAATCACCTCAGGATAAAGCCATAACGGTGGCTCGAATAGCTCTCTGTCGAGGTAATCGATGGCTTCTTTCAGTTTTTCTTTCGGCACGGCTTGGTATACTTCTGGCGAGTTGATCACCCCTGAGTAGCGACCACCGAAGTGCTTTAAAACGTGGTTTAGGTAGCGACGATACTGCCCTACGGCTGATTTGTGGCTATCTTTGAGGTATTCGTACTTGTCATTTGGCTGCTTTGTCCACTCGGGGAGGTTCGCCACCACGTATCGGAGATTCTTCAGCCCGTAGGTGTTTGCCTTCATCACATCGTTGCTGAGGTCTTCGGTCTGGCTACGAGGATCGTCGTTAGTGCCTTCCCCTCCGAACCACAGACGTGTATCTTTCTTCAATCGGTCGCTAATCTGCTCAGCGAGTGCCTCTTGCTCTTGCTGCGCATCACGGTACTTATTGCCATACCAGCGGTATCCCCACTCGATAGCCCACTTGTCATACACGCCGATGCGTGGGTAGATTCCTTTCGGCGAGACGTGATCCTCGGGCTGAGCTACGTAGTTGAATCGGGCGTAATCCATAATGGAAACGGTGTGACCGTTGGCTTCCACCCAAGCTTTGTCGCGGAGCTTTTCAACGGGAGTAGCGTAGCTGGCGCCCATATTGTGGCGTAGTCCGAGGGCGTGCCCCACTTCGTGTGAGGATACGAAACGCACGAGTTCACCCATAAGTGCCTCGTCGAATTGCATCTTTCGTGCGCGCTTATCGATGGCTCCCGCCTGTACCATATACCATTGTTGGACGAGCTTCATCACGTTGTGATACCAGCCTACGTGGCTTTCGATGATTTCCCCGCTGCGAGGGTCGCTGATGCGTGGCCCGTAAGCATTCGAGGTTTCGGAGGCGAGGTAGCGTATGACGGAGTAACGCGCGTCCTCCATACTCATAGAAGGGTCGTTAGGCCACGGCTTGGCAGTGATGGCATCTTTGAAGCCCGCTTGCTCGAAAGCAGCGTTCCAGTCGTTTACTCCTTGTATGAGGTACGGCTGCCATTGCTTGGGGGTTGCGGGGTCGATGTAGAAAACTATTTGTTTCTTCGGGCGAACCAAAGCACCGCTGAGGTATTTCTTCACGTCCTCTTTGCGCGGCTCTAAGCGGAAACGCTGGATGAACGCCTGTGTTTCGGTGCGTTGTTGGGCGTCGGAGAAGTGGATATAACTCTTGGTAAAGTAGCCTACGCGCGGATCGAAGATGCGTTTCTGCATTGGCACTTTGGGCAAAACAACGATGGAAACGTTCAGCTCCACGCTTACGGCGCCTGCCAGGGTAGCGGCAAAAGTACCGCCCGAAGAGGTGGGATAGGTTTTAGTGGTAAGCACCTCTACGTTGATAGGATAGGTGTGGATGTCGTCCAGCGCGCTACGGTCGTCGGCAGCGGCGGTGAGCTTTTTATCCGACTTAAAGTTGGAAGTGAAGCTGGTGATGCTATTGTCCTTCTTAAAGAAGTCGGTGATATCGATCAGCTGTGCTTTGGTTTGGGGGTTTCGCCCGATAACGTTGAAGGCAGCAACCACGGGGTTTGCCTTCGAGTTTTGCACGGCAGCGAAGATATTGCTGGTAGAGTCGGCTTCTTGCTTGTTGATGAATGCACGCAAGTAAAGCGTCTTATCGGTCTTTTGCTCGAAATAGATGGTCTGCTCGTTGACGCTTTCCCCAGCGTACTTACCCAAGCCTTGAGGTGCCGACTTGAGACGTGTGATGCAAAGGAAGTAGCGCCCTATGAGCGAGTCAGGTATCTCAAAATACCAACGCTCGTCGGCTTTGCGCACAGTGAAGAGCCCCTTTCGCTCGAGGGTAGCTTTCTTAATGAGCTTAGCATAGTCTTCGGCGCGCTTTTGTTCAGGCGTCTTTTCGACGGGCTTTGCTTTGAGGGTATCCTTAGCAATGGTATCTTTTGTGGCAGTCTTCTGCGCTAAAGCACTCATTGTAAAGCACAAAAAGGTAAAAAGCAGCGCATATTTCCGCAGATTGGTAATGTGATAAAGTTTGTTTTTCATTGATATATGTAGCTATGATATGTGAGGTTTGCTGTAAAATTTCGGCAAAAGTACAAAAAAATAAAGACAGCTGTACATTCTTCTTTGCAATAAAGTTGTAAGAATGTACAGCTGCCTTTTGTCAGTTCATAGTGATATTTTCAGTGGCGAGAGGTTTTATTTTGTAACGATGAACCATACCTCGCTGTCTTTCACACTGGTGTATTTGAGTGTTCCGTCGCCATTATCGAGGGTCTCGTAAGGGGCATTTTCAACGAACATATCCACCAAAGGAGCTAATTCCTTGTTAGAACTCCAATTGTAGTTGTTGTAGTTGTAGTTATCGACAAAGTTAAGTTGTTTCTCACTGCACTGAGTAGTGATGAAATCCAAGATGCACACCACATTGAAAGACCCCGTGAGATTGGCTACACCCCCCGCTGTTTGATGTATAGTAAAGGTGAAGCCTGTTCTATTTCTATTCTTATTGCCAATCCTAACACTGTTTTTTCCGAGTACAACCTTAGTGTCCAATGTTCTTGTTACTTCGGTGTTGTTGGTTGTTTTCTTATAGGTTTTTACATCGGTAAAGGCTTTAAGCATTCTCGTGCTGACCTTGCCATCGACGAATTCTATGGTACCTTTTTGGCTGGTAAAGTCGTAAACCAATGGGTAAGTCCACTGATATACATAGCTTCTAAAGCGCACACTTGGGTCCTTAACACTTCTGAGCTCATATTGATAAGCGCTATCAACATCTATTACTTCATACGGTGAATTCTGTGTGATATACTCAATCACAGGGTCTAACAAGTCGTAGTAATTCCACTGCATACCCTTTTCTACCATCACGATGTTCACCTGATTAGGCTTTCCTCCTACAGGTAAGAAGTCAAGGATATAATTGGCCTCTGAGCTTGCGTTTTCATACCAAGCTGTAAAATTAATGCCTTGTCTATCGCGCCATTCACTTGAGAGAAAATCCTTATCTTGGAGATAACCTAACTTAAACTCAGGTGAGACAGTGAAGCTTCCTTTGTTTTCTAAAGCCTTAAGACTACTGTAAAAAAGATTGCGCAACTTCTCGTTTGAGCTACATTTATAGTCCATTGGGGAGAAAGTCAGCACTTTCCTATAGTTTGAAAAATCATAAGGAAGGGTGTATACCAATCCTGTTTTAATGCTACCATCAGGAGTGCTTAGCTCTGTGTAATCATCAGAGACGTTGAACTCCTCAAAAGTTTTCCCTGCAATGGTGATAGGTTCGTAGAGCTTGAAACCTTTTTCAGTGTATATGAAGGCTTTTTTTACGCTTGTATCTCCATCGCGCATTAGCAGTTGGTGATTGCTCGGATGTATTTCAATTTGCACTTCTTTTCCTCCAATAGTAACAGGATTCACCCCTACCGTTTTGAATTTCTTCACCCGCTGTTGTATAGCTGTCAGATACGCATCCGTATCTCCTTCGAATCGGCTCAGTGTCATTATGTTGTTGGAGTGCGTTCCTTTTAGTGTGAAAACACCATCTTTATAGGAAAGTATTTCCATCTGATTATCTCCTCCCTTTCCTTCAGGGAATATATAAGAGGGCTCCACAAAATGTTGTAACACTTTATTGTAGGTATCAAAGGAAAGTATCGCCTGTTGGTTACTGGTGATTGAATAGAGCGATTTGTCTTCTGTAATCTTGTTGGCCTCTAATTGTAGCTCAGAAACAGCTGTAACCCTGAGCGTATCAAACTTTACGATGACGTTATAGCCTCCGTATTGCTGATTTTTACCTGCATACAGCGTCAGTAGCCATCCATTCGCAGCAGAGCGCAACTCTCTCCCATAAGCACTGAGTGTTGGGCTGGTACGCTCTATATAGCTGCTATCTTTTCCATACAAAGGATCTTCCTCTCGCTTACAGCCAGCAAGTAGCAATAGTCCCGTATTTATATATAATATTGTTCTTAGTATCTTACTTTTCATATTTTGAAAAATCTTTAGTTTGTAATAAATCGTGACGACGATCGATCTCTCTGCGAAGTGCATCAAGGTCTATCTTCTATTCATTTTTCAGATATTTGCGCACGATGTCCAGTTTCTTTAAGAGTACATCCTTCCCTGTAAGGTTACTCCCTGTAGGAGAACCTTTAGCAGCAGTAGCCAACTCTTCTTCCCAGATATAGCCTTTAGCCTCTATCTCTGTCTTCCATTTTGAGTATACAGTGTCATCTAAGCCATCTCCATCAGTGTCCTTAGTGGCATCGGTAGTCTCACATCCACATTGGTCTTTTTGATAATAAATGATATAACGAGCTAAAAGCTCAACGAAATCTTCGTGAAAATTATCACTTGAATAAGCACTGATAAAGCCTGATTTCAAATAATCATTCCCTCGCCATACTTTATTCCACAGACCTCCTTTATAGTCTGATACCAAGTACTTCTGGTATTCTGGGTCGAAGAGTTTCGTTTGCTCTAAGATATGTGATGACTCGTGATAGAGCAATCTAAGGATGGATTCATCAATGTCTTCTTTGATCACCTGTGGATTAGTAGAGTTTGGGTCTACATAGTTTAGCCCGAGCATCTCTATCTTCACTCCACCCGTAGAGAGCCCTCGCAGAGCTGTTCCTGCTCCGGGCTTATAAGCATTGGAGCCGACTAACACAAGCATCTTAGGTGTGTAGTTCTGCATAAAATTCTTAGGAGCGTTGAGAGAATAAGGCTCATAATACATATAGTGTATTAAATTGGCTATTTCGAGAGCCTTTTTCTCACTCATTGGGGTTACGTATTGGAGCTTATTACGACTAAAAGCACTCTCATCATAGCGATATACTATTTTTACGTTGTATGGGGTGGTAAACTTATTAAATAGATACCTATCCAACTCCGACTCTGCTTGTTGATCTTTAGGAGGTTCGAGCTCTATGATTTTTTTACCTTCGTTAAGCTTTTCTTTCTGGCAACTTACAAGAGAGAGAAGCGCAATAAATATTAATCCTATCTTTTTCATATCTTATCTTGGGTTATCTTTCATACCTGCCGCAACCACATCTGCTGGGATGGGGAAGGTACGTCTATTATCATCTTTGGTAAGTACGGCTACGATCTTTGAAGAGCCGTCTAAGTGCAACTCGTGGCGATAGATCTCTATACCATAGCGGCGAATGTCATACCATCGCAACCCTTCATTGAGCGTCAAAAGACGGCGACATTGCAGCAGACAGTGCAATAAGCACTCTTGTGTTTCATCTGCAATAGTAAAAGAAGGTGACAGTCGTTTCTTTTGATTTGCACGGCTTACAAGCGTGTTAGTGTCATAGCTCGAGTAAGGCAAACGTTTGTAAGTATTAACAACTCTTGCTTCATCTAATTGATCTCCTTGTTCTAAATAGTTGCCAAGGAATAGGTTCATATCCTTCAATCCTTCGGTGTTCTTACCTTGTAAGATTTTTGCCCCAGCACGAACTAAGAGCGTTTCTTCTGTATTGAAAAGCACTAATTGTGTTTTATTTGGATAGACAGGGTATTTGGTATAAACATAGCGGTCTTTTTCTGCATCTGCCTTGTAAAACACTTTGTCCTTGTATTCGTTTACCCAAGGGTTACCTTCGCTGAGGAAGGTTTCTCACTGTGCCAAAGGTCTGCCGTGAGTGAATCGGAAAGGTGAGTTTTGCTCTAATACTGCATAACCGTTGGTCTCCACTGCGATAAGCATCAAGTTAGCTTCTACATCATCACGTGTATACTCTTTTGCGTGAGGATCGTCTGCACTGATAGCAGAGAAAGCTTTGTAATTGCGCAGTGTAGGATTATCTCCAATTGCGTTTGTTGCGTGCTCTTCTGCTTTAGCAAAATCTTGATGATAGAGATAGAAGCGAGCTGCAAAGGCATTTGCTGCTTTCTTATTAAAGTGGAATTTAGGCACCTTGTAAGAATTGTCGTCAATCAAAGGAAGCCCCTGTTGCAAATCTTCAGCAATCTTTTTGTACACCTCTGCGACTGTGTTACGAGGTAGTTCAGCTTTAAATTCCTCAAGAGGTATTTCTACGTAAGGCACACCTAAATCCGTGCTACTCGTTTGAGGGTTATAAGGCTTCCCAAAGAGATTTACCAGCACAAAGTGTGCATAAGCCCGCGACACAAGGGCTTCCCCTAAAGAGGCTTTTAGCTGATCTTGTGTTGCTTTATCCTTTGCCGTCTTCTGTGATTCCTTTATTGCATTTATTGCTATATTGCAGGTGTATATTACTGAGTAATGATCGTTCCACAACTCACGTAGCCCATCTTTAGTGCCATACTCGTGTAGCTCTTTCTTCCAATAGACAAGTTCTTCAGTAAAGAGATTTCCTCTGCGGTGGTTGATCATATCATCGACATTATCGGAGGATAATTCAGCAATCACAGCAGGAGTGGTACTCGGATAGGCGTTCACCAGTAGTTTTGCTACCTTATCTGGCGAATCAAGCTCCACTCTACTATCTGGATTCTTATCTAAGAACTTTTCACAACTTCCCAGTATTAGGAGTATAGTGGCTATGGTAATATATCTTAGTATTTTCATCATCATTTTATTTTTAAAGTCCTACGCGCAGGCTAAAGGTGATTTGTTTCTGAGTTGGGATATATGAACTTCCGAGAGCGAGCCGTTCCGGATCCGCTCCATTAAGCTTTTTATCCGCGTAAATCAAGAATAAATTAGTAGCTTGCAACTTTAATCCTAAGCGTTTTAGTTTCATCTGCTTGACTGTTTGATTATCAAAGTCATAAGAGAGTGAGATTTCTTTAAGTCTAATAAAATCACCTCTTCCTATACGTACATCTGAATAGTTATAGGCATTATAAGCCTGTCCCAAGTTCACGTTGTAGAAATTTTGGTATTCAGATGCCACAGCAGGGATGTTTGTGCGATGCTCATCACCAGGCACCATCTAGCGATCTCTAAACTCTTTAGGGAAGGATAATGACTCATTGGTATACTTTGCTTTGAAAGCGGTGGGTAGTCGCACCACATTTCCAAAGGCATAAGTAAACAGCACATTCAGTGAAAGACCTTTGTATTTGAATAGGTTGCCAAAGCTACCTTGATCAGTAGGCTTAGTGGTGCCTGAGTATTTTAAGAAGTCTAAGCCTTTACGCAAGTCCATACGAATTCCGTCAATAGTTGTAGAGCCGTCAGCATTCTCAAAAGTAGGTAAGCCATCACCTGTCAGCCCTCTAAAAGGAATAGAGAAAATTGCTTCCACAGGATAGCCTTGCTTGGAGAACCCACTGCCTGAGACCATTTCAGAGACACTTGCATCTACGTATAGCTTAGTGATTTTATTCTCATTCTTGTTGTAGATGAAAGTTGTTGTCCACTCAAAGTCCTTTGTTTTGATGTTTTTAGTCTGCAAGGTCAATTCTGCACCCCAAGCCTTCATTTCTGCTACATTTCCCTTGCGGATGATGACCCCATTAAGTCCTTGTGTTGGGCTATTTCCTACCAAGTTGTAGTTGTTGCGATGATACCATTCAGCGGTAAGGTTAATGCGGTTTTTTAAGAAGCCCATTTGGGTGCCTATGTTGATCTCTTTGTTTTTCTCGTAAGTAAGGTTATGGTTGGCAAGTTCGCTTATCTTCAAGACAAGCTCACGTGTGCGCTCATTACTACGCCAAGGCAGATCGCCTATGAGTTTATTGAGTGAATTGGTAACAGAAGGGAATTGAGGTGTAACCCCAAAAGAGGCTTTTGCAGACATACTTGAGAGTATGTTTTGTTTCTTAAAGAAAGGTTCTTGAGCGATATTCCAAGCTAAGGATATGTTCCAAGTGGGCATCCAGCGGATGTAATCTGATTTGCCAAATCTGTTGGTGCCATCATATCGCAAAATACCGCTGAGTGTATACTTACCTGCAAATTCATAAGAGGCATTTCCCAAAAAAGCCTACGTTGCGCGAGGTAGTACGCTCAATTGTATAATAGCTCTGTGATTTCTCTTGCAACTGCTTAAAAGCTTCATAAGAGAAATAGCCCATATCTCCCAAGCCATAAATCACCCCATAATCAATAGTTGAATTGTTGTTGCGATAGGTATCGTCAGCCTCTGCTCCAGCCAGTATATTTACTGTGTGTAGCTTATCAAAAGTGTTGTGATAATTAAGTGTTGCACGGAAATCCTTGCGGTTCAGCGTCCTATTTACATTGGTGAGGAAGCCCCCTTCGGGCAGTACAGTACGCCTCTCATCATAAGGGTCATAGGGGTCCTCATAGAGGAATTCATTGTGGTTTATAATCCCTTTGGAACTCATTTCGCGATAAGCACGTGCGTAGTTAGAGTTCTCTGTTTTTGTCTTGATGATGGAGGTTCCTTGGTAGCGTATAGCTCCCAAAGCAGTAGCTTCTAATTTAGGAGTGATCTTCCACGATAGTTTAGCACGCAGCCTTATGTCAGCTACATTCATATCTGAGTAGTTGTTCTCAAACTCATCAAAGATATTCATCAGCGTATAACGATAAGGATAGTGTGCCTTAGGGTCGAGCATACGTGAAGCATTCATCGCATACGAATAAGGATTTAAGTCCATTGATGATTTTACTTTGTCAGTAAGTGGATCAATGTCTCCAGGGGTATGTTTTTCGCGGTATTCGCCATTTACATTTACGTTCAGCGTCCAGTTCTTGTGTAACTTGTAATTTGCATTGAGGTTACCACTGTATCAATCTTGCTTGCTGTATTTCATCCAACCTGGGTCAGAGAGTACGGATACAGAGGCGTAGTATGAAGTCTTGTCAGTACCTGTGGAAAGACTTACAGAATGCTGCTGCATTATAGAAGACTGGAAAAGCCTATTGAACCAATTGGTATTGCGCAGTGAAGCACGCCTTAGGTACTCTCCCTTCGCCTCAGGAGTGTTCTTCAACAGGAAGCTGCCATCAGGGGCTGCAGAATTGATTTGGTCGTACATACGCCACATCTCACCTGCTTTATCACTCCCTACCAATTGCTCATAGCTAAACCACCCTCGGCGCATCATTTCCATATAGAGATCCATCTGCTCCTGCGAGTTCATAATATTAAAATCGCTGTACATTGGTATCAGCCTATAGGTAGATTCATTTGTGTAAGAGATACTGCTACTTCCTTTGCTACCCTTGCGTGTAGTGACTTCGATCACCCCTGAGATGGCTCTTGGACCGTAGATAGCAGTTGCTGAGGCATCCTTTAGCACCCTAAATCCCGAGATGTCATCAGCACTAAGCCCCCTAATGCCGAGGCAAGTAAGGTTTTAGCATCTGAGGAAGAAAGTGCTCCAGGGTCTAATGGCACATCGTCGTCTAAGATGACGCCATCTACCACCCATAAGGGTTTAGCAGTCCCCGTGATAGAGGTTGCCCCTCGCATATTGGTGCTTGCTACGCCTTCTCCTTTGGGCTTCTGAGCTTCTGCCTCGCTGAGCAATACTACGTTCAGGGTTATTCCTTTTACTGTTTGCTCCTGAGATTGCATCCCTGTTAGGGAAAAGACAAGGATATCCCCTTCCTTTGCAGCGATGGAAAAGTGTCCATCTAAATCAGTCTGAGTTTTCTCCGCAGTATTTTTAATATGTATTGTAACGCCCGCTAATGCCTTCCCTTGGGTATCTTTTACAGTCCCACTAATGGTTGGTTGCTGAGCGTGAGCCAAGTGGCTGAGCCCCAAGAAGAGGACCATAAGCCACATCTGTAATCTCCACCTTATATTTCTTTCGGTTATTTTTCGGCAAAGCTACGAAATTTTATAATACGAAGCAAAGAATTACTAAAAATATTTCTACATTGTCTGTTATTTATACAACTTCTAAATAGGTGTAACGGTAAGGCCTTTCTTTCAGAGTGATTTTAACTGAGGCATTTAGAGCTACACTATATCGGAGGTTTAGCGTAAACGCGGTAGCGTGTCCAGAATTCTTCCAACTCTTTGCAGTGACCAAACCAAAATTTCAGAGCCTCTTGATTAACGCCGTCTTTACCCAACCAGAAATCAACAGGGTAGCTAAAAGCTGCACTATAGGCTTTTTTAGGAGCTGTAGTTAAGTCGGTGTATTGATGTAAGAAGCCTTTGTGTTGCTTGGTTTCCAAGATGCTGCAATAGCCTAAAGTATCTATGATATAATGCAGTTTGTAAACGGGAGTGTTTTTCAGCCCTATTTGTTGTATCTGGCTGAAGACATCGCGTTTTACGTTTTCCATTTGACCAGCACTGAGGAGGATGTTGATAATATGTGAGAATATCCTAAAATCGTCTTTGGTAGGCTTTCTGTCCTTTAAGGCATTTGTTTTCAGCAGGAAAGTGTACATCTTTAGCAGGTCGTCAGGCCAGATGCCACCCTCGTGCTCGAAGCAGTATTCGAGGTATTCAGGGGTGCCGATGAATGATTTTTCGTGGTTGGTACAGATCTTGCAATAGCCTGGTAAAAACTCATCTTTCCCGCGAGGAATAAACTTGTGTTTGGGGAAAGTTTGCATTACAGCGAGGACTGCCAAACCACCACGCCAACTGAGCTCGCCAGTGCTCAGACTTGCGAGGAAAAGGTTAGCATACTTCTGTTTATCAGCCTTTTCATAGGCTTTGAAGATGCGCTTGATAAGCTCATCGTGTGTAAAATCTTCTTTTCGTATGACACTCATAATGTTCTGTTTTAAGAAATTGATGGCACAAAGGTACGTATTTTTTTCGAGAGAAAAAAACGCTTTTGTTTTTTCGTTTAATTTATGACCATTTTGGCGGCGATGACGTCCTTATCGGCTTGGACGATTACGATGTAGTCGCCAGCGGAGAGGGTAAGGGAGTTGGTGAGGATCTTGAAGTGCTCTTCGGCGGGGAAGTCTTTGTTGAAGAGCTCTTGTCCTAAGATGTTGAATATACGAACGTTGATAGGACTTTTCTCGGTCATCTCGACTTTGATGTAGGGGGCAGTGCCTCTGCCTGCTGGGTTGGGCACTACCAGCACACTGATGCGCTTGTGAAAATCGTCGCTGTTTCCGATACCGATCCGATCTTTCTCCGTCCAGAATTTTTTGTAGACGCGCTTGGTGCAACCGCCGAGTGTGCCTTGAAGCCCGATGGTGTAAACGCCCTCCTTGGGAAAACGGATCTCAGCTTCACGATTTTGCTGTGAAATCATTTCAACTCCCTCAGGTAGAAGCCATTGCTCGGAGTCAATGCGTTTTGAGATGTCGATGAGTTTGAGGGTGTAATCGTAATAAGAGGTGGTGGCAGCGAGGAAATCCATCTCGAAAGTCTCGTTTTTCTGCTTTACGGTGAACTGCTTGGCGATCTGACAACTCCCTTTGTAAGTGGCTTTTAGGGTGTAAACCCCTGCGAGGGTTGCACTGAAAGTATTGCCAGTGGCGACTTCCTTACCCGTGCTATCAACCCAAAGGCAATGAGAGAAATCGGTGTCGCTGACGGTGTATAGGTAGTGGTCGCTTTGGCAAAGGGTTATCTCATCGGGGAAGCTAAACGGGATTTCGGCGGCGGGCTTTACCTCTATGAGTTCGGTGACGGTGGGGCAGTCGCTCTCATCGCTGAGGACGACCTTATAAGTACCTGCGGTTAAGCCTGTCAACTGCTTTTTATCGGCGCTAAGGTGCTCAATGATAGGTTTTCCAGTGCTGTCGAACCACTGTATGGAGATGGTGCCTTTGCCGCCAGCAATTTTTAGGGAGATACTCCCATCGGCGACGCCATAGCAACGGTTGTGCTGGATAGTAGGTTGCACCTCGATGGCGTCGGGGAATTTGAGGATGACCTGCGTTTGTGTGCTGCAACCGTTATGGTCAGTAACAGTGATAAGGTACTTTCCAGCAGTGAGGTTGCTGATGCTGTTGGTGGTATCGCCATTGCTCCAGCGGTAGTGGTAGGGCGGATTCCCCCCTGTGACAAAGACTTTGGCAGTGCCACTGTTGGGCTGTGAACATTGCATCAGAGGCGCCTCCACACGGATGTTGAGCTTTTCAGGGAATTTTAGTTGGACGGTTTGGGTGACGACATTGTTAGAAAAGTCCTTTACTTGAAGAGAGTATATACCTTCTGAGCAATTTTTAAGAATAGGCTCTTGTTTATTTTCCATCTTTATAGGAGTTCCATTTTTTTGCTGGAACCACTGATACTTGTAATTGCCTAATCCGCCAGTGACTGAGGCGGAGAGGGTGCCGTTCTCGTTTTTATCACCGATACCGTTGAGGTTCTCGTCCTTGTCGTTGGGGTCGGGGTTGGCACTATGGCAGGAGATGGGCTGAGTGACGGTGATGGTGACTTGCATAGGGACGTAATCCTTTATGGTAAAGGTGGTTTGGGTCGTACAGCCCTTGCTGTCGGCAGCAACAAAGCGGTAGTCGCCTGCGGAGAGGCCTTTAAAGTTAAATTCGTTACTTATTTGCTGGCTTTGATAAGTACTGCCAATCTTGGTGAGGGTGCCTGTGTAAGTATTGTCATTACCGCCTTCAAGAGTTGCGTTATAAGCTCCGTCATTTGCATTTGGGGTAGTAATATGGGTAATATTTTCTGTCCCAGCTTTGATGGATAGGGCAGGGGGCTCTGTGATGGTAAAGTGGAAGTTTATAGGGTTGCCCAAGCCATCTTTTACTGAGCAACCGTTAGCGTCTTGAATATGAGCGTTGTAGTTGCCCGCGGCAAGATTTGTGATTTTATTGGAGCTATCGCTAAAAGGGGTATAGGGCGAGAATGGGGCTCCGTTTTTGGCAATGCTGTAGCTATAGGGAGGCGTGCCGCCTGCGATGTTAAAGGAGATGGAGCCGTTATTGGCACCGTGACAGGTGATATTGGCACTTGTGGCGGTTGCTGTGAGTGCCGAGGGCATAGTGACGGAGAAGTGGTAGGATTGGTTGGTGCCGTCGGTGTAGAGGGTAATGCTATGGCATCCTCCAACAGTATCCTTATAGTAGTATGTACCAGTAAACTTAATGCTGTATCTGTTAGTACCTTCTTTAAAAGGAATGTTATTTAGTGTTAGGGTGTTGGTGGTTAATAATGTCTCATTGATGTCTATCTGATAAGGTAGAGCGGTTTTATTAGTATCATCCTCTATTGATAGGTTCATAACTTCACCTATATAGCTACAATTTGGGTTATTATTTTTAATAATTTCTTTATTAGCTTTGTATTGATTTAGTTCTCCTTTGAGTTTTCTATCAAAGGTTAATGTGATAGAGCCATTGTCTCCTACACACTTTGGTTGATTGAGTTCTTTTTTGATTATTTCGGGAGCAGAGGGGACGATAGTGAGTTTTACGGGTTCTGACCAAGAGATATATTCTCCTTGATAAGGATGCGAAGCTACGCGGAAATATATGTTTCTCCCAATATATTTTTCTGTCTCTTCTCTAAATATATCTTTAGCACAAATCTTAAAGCTAATAGAGCGAAACCCATCACCTCCATAAAAAATATCATCAACTCTACCATCTCTAAGATGATATTCAAAAGGCATATCTTTCCAGTCTGGTTCATTTTCTGTACGATACTGGAAATTGTAAATTTCCTTAAAATCTTCTGGAGAAGGACTACTCATTAATGGAATTCGATCTAGTAGAATTATATTTTTATTAGTAGGAAGATAAGAGTTACTTATATTATCTTTTATAACCTCAGTTCTCAGGGGAGCGTGTATATAAAAAGTGATATAGTCAGCTACTACATTATTAGATATCGAGTTAGCTTTATACCCATTAACACGACTTCCAATATGAAATTCTAAGAGAATATCATCCCACTCATAATAAGGTTTTTTTCCCAATACCTTGACAGTTATATCTGGATCTTTAGATAAGTATGCAACAGAATAATTCATTGGTTCCCATCCGAAAGGAGTCGCAATCAAAATAGTATACATTGATTCTCCTATTATTCCATAAGGCTGATACATACCATTAGCTCTTATATAACAAAAATTAAGAAAAGCGACTCCATCTTTATAAATTGATTCATCATATCTGTATATAACATCATTTTCAGAGTGCTTAGGAAATAATATATTATAGCCAGAACCTCTCATATAAAGATTAGAATTGAAATCTCTCATTCTATCTTTTAAGCAGTTTTCTAATTTTTCAAGGTTAATATATTGTCCCCAGCTATTAACTGACAACAGCACAACTATAATTAAAACAATTTTTTTCATTTTCTTTATCTTCGTTTATGGGGCAAAAGTACGAGTTTATTTTATATCGTAGGTTCTTTGCTGTTGTAAAAATATTGTAAATGTAAAGTTAGTTTGGTTATTAGGGTCTTAGATATGAGATATAAAAAAGATAACTTACCAAGCTTAAGATATTGTTCCGTTATTAGCTGACAATACCACAACTATAATTACAACAATCTTTTTGATTTTCTTTATGAGTTAAAGATATGGTTTTATTTTGTAAAAAAGTTTTTAGTCTTTGTATTTAGAAGGGAGATTAATTATCTTAAATTTATTATCATCAATAAATTTAATAATTCCTTTTACTTCAAGAGTGATTAAATACTCTTTTAATATCTTTTGGGTGTTACGATTTGCTGAAAAATCACTAATTTTCTATTCATCACCAAAATTTCTATAAAATAGTTCTAATCTATTTAGGAAGTTATTAATAATCATACTTCTATTCATTTTCTATTATAAGGTCGCTACCTCATTCCCTCTCCAGTAACATTTCCTAAAGATCCTGTTTCACAATCAAGTTCTCTTAGTTCATACCAATTTTGATTATAGTTTATTTGTATTTGCATTATTAGGTGATTATTTTTTTTTATCCAAGCAGGAAAATATATGGAATAACTGTTGAAATATAATTTATTTCTCATTTTTTTAGCTAATTCTGATAGATAAGTATCGGGAGGATTTATTTCTAAAAGTAGTTTTCCATCTTGATTGTATATCAGAGCTTTATTATGATAGATAATCAGAACTTTTTCTAGATTAGGAAAGGGGTATCCACTTATTATAGTATTTTTCCTGTGAATAGTAATTGTTTTCTGATTAAATATCCATTTTATACCGCTTGACTGAGCTTGATAAAACTTTGAAATTTCTGTCTCTGGATTATTCTTAAATAAATAATCTTCTTTACTATTTATATCTAAATTTACATCTAGAAATATTCCGTTAGATGAAAAATATTGAAACTTTTCTATCATTTTATTTTAATTTTACTCCTTTTGTGTCTATAGGAATTAAGTATTTTTGCCAATCGTTTCCTAAATAATCTATTATTTCATATTGATGTCCACCACCTTGTAATTTTACACCATTATCTATCTGAGGACCAATTATCCCACTTCTTACTCTAAGAGGAGTTTTAACTTTATATGCTCTTAGAGTAGGGATTTCTGAAGTTGGTTTCCAAGCCTCCTTTACAGCTAATTTTTGTCGTAATTCCTTAATGGTTGTGATTGCTTCTTTTGAAGCATATTGACCAGGATTAGGAATTCCATTTTTATAATTTTCTACGAAATATATTATTTCGTTATTATTTCCTAATATTATCTCTTCAACTTCTGTACCTGCCCAATATGGTTGTCCATCTAAATCTTTCTTTTGTCCGTTTACCAGATAATCATTTACTTCTCTAGACTCTAATTTTCTTTCCTTTCTAAATCCTATATCAAAGCGGATATCTCCATTTTCTTTTGAGTATATCCAATATCCATCTTTTTCTCCGATTTTTTTATATCCTAATTTCTCAGAATTATAGTTAGCAATCCATTTGTTAGGTCTGAGTTTATTATTAAAAACAGAAGCAACAGTCTCACCTTGTTTATTCCTAAAAATAATAGTATTAGCCTTCTTCTCTATTTTTAATCCATTCTTGATCAGCAAATCATATTCTTTTGATACTTTTTTTGCTAATTCACTCAAACTTTCTCCATTTCCTAAAGCATTTTTTTCTACTTTATTACCATAAATCTTCTCTCTTTTAGCTAATTCTTTACGAAAACTTTCTGTTATTTCATCTAATTCTTTAGCTTCTTTTTCAGCACCTCTGGTATTCAATTTTGAACTTACCACACTTCCATTTCTAACAAAATCATTTAAAAAAGCCGTGCTAAAAGTAGCTAAGTCAATACCAATGCTTATCTTATTCCAATTCTCAGCAATCCATTTGCCTTCTTTCCCTAATCTGCTGAGTTCCTCCTGATGATTATTTACATAGGTTGTAATAGCTAAGTTAGAAATTTCTGTTATTGCAATAGATTTAGCAATAACTCCAACTGTCTTAGCAAATAAGATACGAGCAGAACCATATAATCCAGCAAAAGTAGAGAAATAATTTACAACTTCTAAAAATTCTTTCTGCTCTTGCTTCTTAGAAAGATGATAAATATATATAAGTGGGAGTTCATCATAACCTTGATCGTAGTTCCTATAATTCTTATAAGCACATACAAGATCCAATAAATTTGATTTATAAAAATCACTTAGAGGTGTTATTTGAAGTTCTACCCCCTTTGAGGAATCTATCACACGAGATTTTATATGCTTTTTTTTATGATGAGCATCTATATCATCAATATCTGTGATAAACCTATCAGGTGGGACTACTCCTAAATAACAATAGTTATTATCAGGTGTTTTTTCAGCATAATGATCAACTAACTCCGCTAAAATTGTCAGGTATGTGATTAAGTTATCTCCATCAATCCTCTGATATAAATCATAAACAACTTCCTGATGATTATATAACTGATTGTAAAGGTATTCTTTATCTTCAATACCTCTTAAAATATTTATAGCAGCTGTTTCCTCTTTTGTTCCCCAACTTTCACCCATTGAACATTGAGAGAGAGAAACAAGCGCTCTCCACACAGTTTCTTTAGGCAGTTTGGTTGTTATAGAATCTCCGATAGCCTCAAATAAGTAATCTAATTCATTACAGTTATTTGTCGAAAATATTTCTTCTTTGTATTTTTGAATAAGAGAAGCAAGAGCCTTATCAGTTAGTTTCATACTTAGGTATGTCAATAACTTCTGGTAGGTACTAAAATCTTCTACTTTAAATTGAAATACTTGTTGATTTTTCTTGTTCTTAAAAACCAAACAGAAGAAGTTTTTCTTTTCTACTCCTATCTCATAGTCAATACTACAACTATTATAAAGTCCATTGGTAATACGGAGATCAATGATATAATCTTTATTAGCTACTCCTCCTTTTACAATTGTTTCAACCTTTTCTTCTATGTGATCGCCATCTAAATCAATTTTGTCAATCGAAGATATAGGATAACTTCCCTCTTTATCTATTTTCCATTCATAATCTTTTATAAAGTTTATACTAAAGTCTCCATTTCCTGAGCCTTTTTTAATTTTTTCTAACAAAGATAGAATGTGATACTTCTCTCCTTCCCCTTGCCCTTGAAAGGCATACAGTTTTACTTTAGGGTCGTTGATTTGCTTCCATTGCTCGTATGCGAAGGCAGTGCCCTCGCCACTGGCGCTCATCAGCAGGTCGGAGGCTTTGGGGTGCTCGAGCTGGAAGGCGCCGTGTCCCAGTTCGTGGGCGAGCACTTTGGGGTTGAGCCCATAGACAAACCCAAACTGACCATTAAGCCGCATATAGCCCCCTTGCCCTGTGCTACTGCCGCTGTCGGTGATAAAGAGGTAATAAGCATCACTCTTTACACTATGGCTTTGCTTAAACTCACTGATGATAGCATTCTGCTCAGGACTGTAAGTTGAGAGGTCACCCAGCTTATTTTCTGTTGGTAACTTACCATCTTGCAAGAACTTAGAGATGTCAAATACAGCCTCCTCGCTAAAATGCAGTTGCACTCCTACCCGCTGGTAGATGGCACTCACCTCTTTAAGGGCAGCGTCAGTGATGCGAACGCTCTTTGAGGTAGGCACCAACACCACATTGACCTCTTTTTCAGCCAGATGCACTAATACACACTGACTGATGACTTCCCCTTGAGCATCTTTGCCACCTTTCTTAGGGACAGCTACCACCCATAGCGGCTCGTCGGCGAAGTCGTAAAGCCCTTTACAGCTGAGTTCAAACTTTCCCTTTTCAAGCTCTTTTGAAGGGATCTCTACCCCTTTTTCATTGCGGAATACAAAGCGGTAGGCAGTCGTATCTTTCTGAGAGATAAGCACGTTAAAGTGCTCGTCTTTATCCTTTACCAAGGCTTTGTAAGGCACTTCGCCACGAGTGTCATAAGCATAATTAGAACCTTCAAAATCCCAGCGAACAGTAAAGTTATCACTGACAACCTGTGTAGGTGTACCGTCTTTGCCTGTAGAGGCTTTATAAGTAGGCTTATGTGCTAACTTAGTGGAACTTAGTTTGCCGATATCGGTAGTATTTCCCCCTTCATCCACAGAGTAAACCTTTCCTGCACTGTCGACGATTTGGTAGTCACGCCCTGTGGGTAGCTCCATTGTAGGGGCATTGCCTGTTGCGGGGTCTGTTTTACCAATGATGGTGATTCTCGGTGGTTGGGTAGAATTATCAACCTTAATATGGTCAATCTCAAAAGGCACTTTGTGTCCTTTGATACCTCTATCACCAAAGAGTTCGCCTACACCTTCTTGTAGGAAGTTAACGTTTTTCTCCGTCTTATCATAAGTAGTTACCAGCATCCCGTCGATGAGCTGCCTATTGGTGTTGAGTTTGATGTTGCTAAAGGTCACCAGCACCTTCGAGTTTGCTAGGTAGGGGATCTCCACGATACCCTTGCCCGAGTAAGTACCCCCACCCCCTTGAGCTTCAAGTACAGTCACAGGGAAATCCCCTGCAATAAAAGTGTCGTTAGGAGCGAGAGGGTCTTGTAGCGGCTCGCGGTTGGTGATGCGTATTGTAGGCTTAGTGCCGCACTGTACATTGCCCTCTTTGTCAGTCTTTTGCGGGGTATTAAACTCCTGTTCAGGACTAAAAGCATACGCCTGCCCACCAAAAACTCCAACATTGCCACCTTGCAAGTTACAAGGCACCCCCACTTTGTAGATATACCTCTTGCCATCCTTCAGCCCTACCAAGGTGGTGGAAGGCTGCGAGGCGAGTTGCGAGTGCCACGTTTTGCCTTTCTCGCGGTACATCACCTTGTAGCTACCCTCGCTGCCTATGGGCAGGCTGCCTATCCATTGCACGTTGGCGGAGTGGCTCTGAGCCTTAGCGCTGAGCATCTGCGGCGGCTGACACTGGCTGATATAGTCGAAGTAAAACACCTCAGAAGTGCCCCCATTCTTAAAGTACGAAGGCGTATCCATTGCAGCATTGGGGTTGTCGGTAAACGCCCGTACGCGCCACACATAGCGCTTGTTATCAGTCAGTAGCGGCTTATCAACACCGTAGAGCAGTGAGGTGGCTGAGGTCTCCTCTTGGTGTATGAGTCTCCCAGAGAGGAAAGCCTCTTCGGCGCTGAGGGATAAGTCCCAGACCTCTTTGAGGGTAAACTCGTAGCGTGTGAAAGGCACAGGGTCACGAGGTGTCCACTGGAAGGGTAGTTGCTGAAAGTCACTTAGCTTGCTGAGCACTTCGCCGCGATGAGGCAGGGTGAGCAGAGGCGGGGAGAAGCGTCGTATCTGTATGTAGGCGCGCCCTTTGTTGGACACAGGCATTTGAGTGACGGGGTTGAACGCCCTAAAACACAGGAAATAGCCGCCTTCGGGCAGGAGGTTGTCGTAGAAAGGCTGAGTGATGCCTGTGAGGTTCTCAAAGGCGAATAGCTGTCGGAACTGCTGATTATCAAGGGTGATGCGCTGGCTGGGAGTGAGGGTTTCTAAGTAGGGGAGGGCGTAGTCTGAGGTCTGAGCGATGATGCCTCCTTGCATATTCTCCAAAGAGAAGCGCAGGGCGATTTGCTGAGTGGCAGAGTGGAGATCCTTCAGCAGCAGGTGCACTTGAATCTTGCGCTCGGGGCTGCTCCAATAGGCGCGCAGCGACTGTTCATAGGGGGGCGTGGCAGCCACGTGCACCTCTACGGGGTATTGCTGTCCATAGATGAGCAGGCTGCAAAAGAGCAGTAAGGTACTTACAAATTGTTTGAGTGAAGACATCGCTATCTCAGTTGGTTTTCTGACGGCAAAGATACAAATTAATGTATAATGTACAATGGATAACAGTTAATTTTTAGCTCAATCGCACGAAAATAACGCCTCTTCCTCATCTATTTCCCCGATAAAGCACGGTTGATCTCGGCTGGATATGGGGCTCACTTGCCGTTCATTCCAAAGAAAAGTATTAGGTTGGTATTAGGTTAGTATTAGGTTTAGTATGGAATCAACGAACAATCAACGGATTATGATTGCACAAAAAACGACCTTTTTACACACTTTATACCCTTATAAGCTCGTATTTTTGTGCAATTGACTTAGATAATTTTTAGTGGGTAAGAGGGTGATGTCTGTTTTTTAGGAACAGATAAGCAATGCCACCTAAGAGAAAGGCACACAGTGCTGCCAATATGATGCTGCCTGTGAGATATTGCAAGAGGTTATTAGCAATGAACTCCTTTGTGATTTCGCCCTTGGGAGGCAGAAGACTGCCACCCACTACAAGTGAACCTACCTTGAGCGACCCCCATACAATCAGTGGGATCATCGGGGGAATGCTGATGTTGGAGCACAGAAAGGCGAGTGACTTATTCAGACGAAAGAAGACCGCCAATGCAATGGTAATCACCGTTTGAAAGCCCCAGAAGGGAGCAATACCACAGAAGACCCCCAGCGCTACCGATGAGGCTTTGACTTCAGCAGTGCTATCGCTCTCTAAGAGATCCTCCTTGATGAAACGCGAGAGGCTTTTTTTTTTGAAGTCGCGGAAGAAGTTGCGTGGCTTGATGTAGAACAGTGCGATGAGCACTAAGAGGGTATTCAGCACGCTGATGCGGGTAAAATCGCGTAGGGGGCGGAAGTGTGAGACGCGTTCCTCGGGGTCGTAAAGCACGCGTATAGGCACGTTTTTCAGCGTCACACCACGCCAGCTGGCGCGTACCAGCACCTCTATCTCCCACTCGAATTTCTCACTATAATAGCGCTTAGGCAAGGCGTGCAATGGGTATAGACGGTAACCCGACTGGGTGTCGGGTAGGGCAACCCCCGTTTCGAACTTAAACCAGAAGTTGGACACGCAGTGCCCAAAGCTACTTTTCTTGGGGACGCTCTCGTGGCTCATATCGCGGCTGCCTACCAGTAGGGTAGGGGTAGAGGTCTCTTTTAGGGCGTTGATAAACACAGGGATATCGTCGGGGTAGTGCTGACCGTCGGAGTCGATGGTCAGGGCGTAGTCATAGCCTGAGGCAAGGGCACGGCGGAAGCCTACTTTTAGGGCGTTGCCTTTGCCTTTATTCTTTGGAAGGGTGATGACTGTAAGGGAGGAATAGGCAGCGAGGATCTCAGCTGTAGTATCGGTAGCGCCGTCGTTTACCACGATAATATGAGGGGTATAGTGCAGCACTCCGTCGATAACGCGCTTGAGGGTACGAGCGTTGTTATACGTCGGGATGAGCACACAGAGGCGAAGGGCGGCGATGGTATCGGTGATTGTTGTTGTCAATAGGGTAGGAGGTTAGGGTTTTACGGAGGCTTTCTCCTCAGGGGTAAAAGCAGATGACTGTGCAATGAAGGCTGCGATATACTGCTTTAAAGGGGCGCTCTGCTCAGGGTAATGGGTGAGCAGGAAGGCTTTATCAGCTTTTATATCGTTCTTATAAGGGACTACCTTAGGCAGCCCTACCTGCACGCTGAGGCGTATCAGGTGTAGCTCGGCATTGTCAGGGTGCTTTTGCAAGGCGTTTTCGATAAGGGGTTTGCCCTCTCTGAGGAGTGCCACACGGTTGCCTCCGTACTTAGCGTTGATCATCAGTGAGGCGCCTTTATAGGCACTCAAGAGCAGGTCGGTGGTGGGTGCTTTTGCCATCAAGGCTGCGAAGGCTTGGGCGTTTTCTTTGGAAGTGGCTGCCTTAGGGTAGGCTTCGCGTACTTCTTTGAGGGTCTGTGCTTGTCCCACAGCGAAGCTCAGGCAGAGCAGCACAACGGATATATACAGTTTCATACTGATTGTTTTTTGCTATTAAAGCGGCAAAGATACGAATTAATGTATAATGAACAATGGATAGGAGATAGTTTTTTAGAGAGGAGAGATCAGGGAGCAGAGAGTAGAGAGTAAAGAGGAGAAGGGAGAGAGGAGAAGGGAGGGAGGAGTGTGAGTTGAGATACCTTAGATCTGTTCTCTGGTTTCTGTTCTCTGACCTCTGGGTTCTACTCCGTTGTTGTTCCGTTCTCGCTCCGTTGTGGGTTTGTTATGGAAGGGTTGGTGGTTGAAAAGTGATTTTGTAAAGTGCTGATAATGTTGGAAGTTCTGTGTAGATTGAAAATAATTTTTCATTGAAATGATTGGTATGTTCGAAAAAAGGTGTATTTTTGTGCCGCAAAGAAAGAAATAATGACATTAAGAACATATTTAGAAAAGGATAAGCAGTTGCCTGCTGACATAGTTGATATTTTAGATGATTTATTTGAGGAAGTAGAGGTTTCCAAGGGGGAGACGCTGATAGTGGAAGGGAGCCAAACGCATAAGGTATTCTTTGTGGAAGAGGGGATTACGCGCCTTTATTACCAGAAAGAAGGTAAGGATGTAACTTATACCTTTATAGGTGAAGGGCAGTTCTATGCACCTATTGAGAATATCTTTTTGAAGATGTATTTTCCCTATAACTACGAGGCTATGGAAGGGTGTAAGCTGCGTGTTACTGACTTTTCGGTGTTGAATGACCGTTTTAAGGGCAACATAGCCTTCAATAACTTTATGAATTTTATTTTGACACTCACTTTGAAGCGTTTGGCTAAGCAGATTTACTCGCTTAAGTTCTGTACGGCTCAGGAGCGCTATGAGCATCTTTTGGAGGAAAATCCGCAGATATTACTGCGCATTCCGCTGGGGCACGTAGCGTCGTATTTGGGGATTACACAGCAGACACTCAGTTCCATACGGGCAGGGAAGTAGAGAGGGCTATGTACCTTTATAATATATATTTTGTTAATTTACTAATGAGAATTGCAATAGGAAATGACCACGCAGGGGTGGATTACAAGAAGGCGATAGTGGCTTTTTTGGAAAGTAGGGGTATCGAGGTGAAGAACTTTGGCACTGATACGGCTGAGAGTGTGGACTACCCTGACTTTGGACACGCTGTGGCTCAGGCATTGGAGCGTGGCGAGGCTGAAATGGGGGTTGTGATCTGCGGTAGTGGCAATGGCATTGCTATGACGGTTAATAAGCACGCAGCTGTACGCTGTGCGCTGTGTTGGACAAAGGAGATCGCTGAACTGGCACGGGCGCATAACGATGCTAATGTGGTGAGTATTCCTGCGCGTTTTACGGCTATTGAACAAGCTGTGGAGATCGTTCGTACCTTTATAGAAACGAGCTTTGAGGGCGGTCGCCACGAGCGTAGAGTGGGTAAGATTAGTTGTGTGTAAGGGTGGTATATAGATGGAGAAGGACTGGTTAGAACGCACACGGCTTTTGGTGAAGGAGGAGGGTATCGCGCGCTTGCGGGTGGCGAATGTGCTGGTAGTAGGCTTGGGTGGTGTAGGATCGTTTGCGGCGGAGTTTCTTGTGCGCGCGGGTGTGAGCAGGCTTACAATTGTAGATGGTGACACGGTGGATATGACGAATATCAACCGACAGCTGCTGGCGCTGCGAAGCACTGTCGGCAAGGCTAAGGCAGAGGTGATGGCAGCACGTTTGCTGGATATCAATCCTGAGTTGGAACTTAGGGTGATCAATGAGTTTCTAACCCCTGAGCGGGCGGAGGAGCTTGTTGACCCAGTGTATGACTATGTGGTGGATTGTATTGATAGCATTAGTCCGAAGCTGAGCTTGATGAGAGCGGCTAAGGGTAAGAAGGTGAAGTTGATTAGTTGTATGGGAGCTGGTGGTGCGTTAGACCCTTCACAGGTGAAGGTGGCTGATATTAGGAAGACGCGCAACTGTCCGCTGGCAAAGACGATACGCAAGCGCTTGAAGAAGGAGCGGATCTATTCGGGCATTAAGGCGGTGTATTCGGAAGAGATTGTTTCGAAGGACACGATGGAGCGCACCGATGGGAGTAATTATAAGAAGTCGTACTACGGAACGATGAGCTATATGCCTGCTGTTTTTGGGTTGCAGGCGGCGGCTGTGGTGGTGAATTTTTTGCTCAAAAAAGGCACCTCTTCATAGGGGTGCTGAGTAGACCTGAGAGGGCTAAAAAGTAGCTACTCACTGGGGAAAGCACAGCAAAAATGTAAAATTTTATTACTTTTTAGATTACTATTATTCAGTAAGTTATATTTATTTCAGCAAAAAAGTGATAAAAAAAGTATGGGAAAAATTTGGTGGGTTTGAAAATAAGTTATACATTTGCGCACTCTTAGAAAAAAACGGAGTGTTTTCATAGGAGTAAAAAAGCCGGCATAGCTCAGTTGGCCAGAGCACGTGATTTGTAATCTCGGGGTCGTGGGTTCGAATCCCTCTGCCGGCTCAAGTTCATAGTTTTAAAGGGTTAATAATTATTTTAGGGGAGATACTCAAGCGGCCAACGAGGGCAGACTGTAAATCTGCTGGTTTTACCTTCACAGGTTCGAATCCTGTTCTCCCCACAATTATGCGGGAGTAGCTCAGTTGGTAGAGCGTCAGCCTTCCAAGCTGAATGTCGCGAGTTCGAACCTCGTCTCCCGCTCAAAGGGGCTATACCCCTTATTCCTTTTTTATAGGGGACAATGCTCTAATTTGTAATAGAGGGAAGCTATAAGCCGGTGTAGCTCAGGGGTAGAGCGTTTCCTTGGTAAGGAAGAGGTCACGAGTTCAAATCTCGTCATCGGCTCTAAAAGTATAGTACACACATTTAACACTCATTTATATAACTAAGATTTAAAATTTATTAGAAATGGCAAAAGAAACATTTGATCGTTCCAAACCGCACTTGAATATCGGTACTATTGGACACGTTGACCACGGTAAGACTACTTTGACAGCTGCAATCACTAAGGTATTGGCTGAAAAAGGTCTTTCAGAATTGAGAAGCTTCGACTCGATCGATAACGCTCCAGAGGAAAAAGAAAGAGGTATCACCATCAATACTTCACACGTAGAATATCAAACCGCTAACCGTCACTACGCACACGTTGACTGTCCAGGCCACGCGGACTACGTAAAGAATATGATTACAGGTGCTGCTCAGATGGACGGTGCTATCTTGGTAGTTGCCGCTACTGACGGTCCGATGCCACAGACTCGTGAGCACATCCTCCTTGGTCGCCAGGTAGGTATCCCACGTATTGTTGTGTTTATGAACAAGGTGGATATGGTTGATGACCCTGAATTGTTAGAACTCGTTGAACTCGAAATGCGTGAGTTGTTGAACTCTTACGGTTACGACGGTGATAATGGTCCTATCATCCAAGGTTCTGCATTGGGTGCACTTAACGGTGATCCTAAATGGGTTGATAGCGTAATGAAATTGATGGACGCTGTAGATACTTGGATTGAATTGCCACAGCGCGACATCGACAAGCCTTTCTTGATGCCTGTTGAAGACGTGTTCACTATCACAGGTCGTGGTACAGTAGCCACAGGACGTATCGAAACTGGGGTTGCTAAGACAGGTGAAGCAGTGGAAATCATCGGTATGGGTGCTGAGAAATTGACTTCAACTATCACAGGTGTGGAAATGTTCCGCAAGATCCTTGACCACGGTGAAGCTGGTGACAACGTAGGTTTGTTGCTTCGTGGTATTGATAAGAAGGATATCCGTCGTGGTATGGTAATCTGCAAGCCAGGTTCAGTAACTCCACACGCTAAGTTCAAAGCTGAGGTGTATATCTTGTCTAAGGAAGAAGGTGGACGCCACACTCCATTCAAGAACCACTATCGTCCACAGTTCTACGTACGTACAACTGACGTAACAGGTACTATCGAATTGCCTTCTGGCGTAGAAATGGTAATGCCTGGTGATAACGTAACTATCACAGTAGAATTGTTGAGCCCAATCGCCTTGAACGTAGGTTTGCGTTTTGCGATCCGCGAAGGTGGACGTACCGTAGGTGCTGGTCAGGTAACTGAAATTCTTGACTAATTACTTAGAAGGTTTAGGTTTATACTATTTATAAGAAAAGTTTTGAGGTGCGCACATCTCAAAACTTTTTTAAAATACGGGTGTAGTTCAAGGGTAGAATAGCGGTCTCCAAAACCGTTGATGGGGGTTCGAATCCCTCCACCCGTGCCAAGAGCGCTTTTAGGGGTTAGCTTTTAGTTTTTAGCCATCGTGCTGAATGCTAAAGGCTAACCCCTAAAATATTTTAAAAAAGTAGTGTTTTTATTTGGCTGGGGAGGAAAATCTTTGTAACTTTGCGGGGTAGATTAGTTCTCAGTTCTCAGTTCTCAGTTCTCAGTTCTCAGTTCTCAGTTCTCAGTTCTCAGTTCTCAGTTCTAATCATTGAACATTTAATCATTAAGAAAGATGAATACACCAGAAAAATTAAGAGCTTTGCGCGCTCAGATGGCTTCTGAGGGTGTAGATGCATTTGTAGTGTTCAGTGCGGATCCGCACTTGAGTGAATATTTGCCAAAAGAATGGCAGGAAAGGGCTTGGCTTTCGGGCTTTACAGGCTCGGCAGGCTTTGTGGTGGTTACCAAAGATAAGGCGGGGCTTTGGACGGACTCGCGCTATTTTGTGCAGGCAGCCATAGAACTTAAAGACTCGGGGATTACCCTCTTTAAGGACGGTCTTGAGGATACGCCTTCGTATACACAGTGGCTTAGCAGTGAATTGCCAGCGGGGGCTACGGTAGCAGTAAATGCGTTGGCAACTTCGCACGCACTCTATACTCAGCTGGAAAGTGAACTTAGCAATAAGGGTATAAAACTCGTACACAAACCTTTGCTCGACAAGGTATGGACAGCGCGCGAACGCAATCCACTACACACGATTTTTGTACACCCTGATAAATGGGCGGGGCAGTCGGTAGTGAGTAAGCTCGCGGCAATCAGGGCGAAAATGCAGGCAGCAGAGACTGACTTGCACATCATTACAGCCTTAGACGATGTGGCTTGGACGCTGAACTTGCGCGGTAGTGATGTGGAATGCAATCCTGTGTTTGTGGGCTATATAGCCCTTGGCTTGGATGAGGCTACGCTCTTTGTGGATAAGGCAAAACTGACCCCAGAAGTAGAGCAGCACTTGCAAGCAGCAGGAGTGAAGGTAGCCGCTTATGAAGATTTCTTCCCGTATTTAGCGACTTTGAAAGCGCACAACATCCTCTTGGCACCGAATGCCAATCAGGCGATATTTGGGGCTTTAGAAGCGCATAACAAGATAACAGTTGCCGCAGCACCAGGCAACTTGATGAAGGCAGTGAAGAATGAAACAGAGTTAGAAGGCTTCCGCACCGTAATGCAGCGCGATGGTGTAGCGATGGTTAAGTTCCTCTATTGGCTGACGCATCAAGTGGGGAAAGAGCCGATGACCGAGTACAGCATAGGCGAGAAGTTACGCGGTTTCCGTGAAGAAGGTAAGAACTTCGTGGGTGAAAGTTTTGGCAGTATTGTTGGCTATAAAGGCAACGGAGCTATTGTGCACTATTCGGCTCCGAAGGAAGGCAGTGCAGAGGTGTTTGCCGAGGGTAGCATCTTGGTGGACTCAGGAGGACAATACCTCGAAGGCACTACCGACATTACACGTACGATACCTTTAGGGAAGGTATCCGATGCGTTCTTGCGCGATAGTACCTTAGTGCTCAAAGGCTTGATTCAGCTGGCGATGGTGCAGTTTCCACGAGGTACACGCGGGGTACAGCTCGATGCTTTTGCACGAATGGCGTTGTGGAAGGAAGCTAAGGACTACGGGCACGGTACAGGGCACGGCGTGGGCAGTTTTATGAATGTGCACGAAGGTCCGCAGAATATACGCAAGGAGATGAATCCACAGGTGCTCTATGCTGGGATGGTATGCTCAGATGAGCCTGGCTGCTACATCGAAGGGCAGTATGGCATCAGGCACGAGAATCTTGTGGCAATAAAAGAGGTAACCAGCAATGATTTTGGTACGTTCTACAATTTTGAAACGCTAACCTTATGTCCGTTTTTGCCAAATAGCATCAAACCAGAGCTTCTTACCTACCAGGAACGCCAATGGCTCAACGATTACCACGAACGCTGCCGCACAGCACTCCTCCCTGACTTAGATGGCGAGGTAAAAGCGTGGTTCTTGGAGATTACAAAGCCGTTGTAAATTAACAGTAAACTGCTCAAGAGAGCAGTTTTTATTTTATTATGAGATCAGAAGTAGACAAACTATTTTATGAACTGATGGAGTATTCTCCTAAAAAGAAAGGAGCAGCTCTTGAGATAATAACAGCAGCTGTATTTAACACTTTCTTTAAAGAGGAGGTGATTCACGATGAAGAGCTTATAGGAGAAAGTGGAGCTAAATATCAGATAGATGTCCTTATAGAGAAAGATGAAAAGGTGTTAGTGGAAGTTAAAGATCGTACTTATAATAGCAATAAGAAATTAGAAATAGGTATCTTAAGAGAAAGAGAAGGGGCTACTTTAGATCTTCAGAATATTAGTGAGATATTTGTAGTCTCCGCTACAGGCTTTACTTCATCTGCCCAAAAATATGCGCAAGGTAGTTTAAGTAATCAACGTTTGAAACCAATTAAACTTGTTGACATACGCCCTTCAACAGAGGATGATAAAGAAGAAAAAACGGCAGAGTTTCACTTGAAGATAAGAGGGGTAAAGGCTTTTGATTTACTTTTAAATGTAGAAGGTATTTCAAATGATGAAATTGGAGGAGAACAAGTAATTCTGTATAATACCCAAGGAGAGGAATTTGATGAATTTGAGAATTTATGTATTAGTAGAGTTGGATATGTAAAGCTGAATAACCGACTTTATAAGGTTAAAAGTATAAAGGAAGGGAAAGATAAAGATTTTGGTTTAGAAGAAATAGTATCGAGACCAAAAGGAGATCCTGTGTTGTACCTTAGGTATGGAGAGAAAGAAAAACTCTTTACAGATGCTCAATTGAGAGAAGCTATCAATAATGTATTAATAAAAAAGGAGTCTCATCTAATTGAGACTCCTAATTATTTATAAATCAAACCCGATATCCCTTCGAAAGTACTGTCTCTCAAAGTGGATTTTCTCAATATTCTTATATGATTGTGCAAGAGCTTTATGAAAATCATTTGCAAGCGATGTTACAGCAAGCACGCGACCTCCTGTAGTTACAGTTTTACCATCTTTGATAGCTGTCCCAGCGTGAAATACAAGACTTTCATTTACATCTTTTAATCCTGTAATAGGGAATCCTTTTTGATAAGTTTCTGGGTAGCCACCGGAGGTAAGCATCACTGTTGCTGCAGTCTTTGGTGTTATTTTTAATGTCATTTTATCAAGTTCTTGCTTTTCTAAGGCTTTGAAAATATTGACTAGGTCAGACTCAATCCGTGGGAGAATGACCTCTGTCTCAGGATCACCCATACGGACATTATACTCAATTACAAACGGGTCTTCACCAACCTTGATAAGTCCAATAAAAATAAACCCTTTATAGTCAATATGTTCCTGTTGCAATCCTAAAATTGTAGGCTTGATAATACGCTCTTCAATTTTCTGCATAAAAAGGTCATCAACAAACGGAACTGGTGAGATTGCTCCCATTCCCCCTGTATTTAGTCCTGTATCTCCTTCTCCTACACGCTTATAGTCTTTTGCAGTAGGCAAGATCTTATAATGTTTACCATCGGTCAGCACAAAGCAACTTAGCTCAATACCATCTAAAAATTCTTCAATAACTATCTTATGACTTGCCTCTCCAAACTTAGCCTCAATGAGCATATCGTGCAAAGCTGTACGAGCCTCATCAATTGAAGGTAGAATCAGCACTCCCTTACCAGCTGCCAGACCATCAGCCTTGAGAACATAAGGAGGTTTTAAAGTCTCTAAGAACCGATAACCTTCCTCAAGCCGGTCTTTCGTAAAGCTATTGTATTTTGCCGTAGGAATACTGTGTCGCTGCATAAATTGCTTAGCAAACTCTTTACTTCCTTCAAGTTTAGCCCCTTCTTGTGAGGGTGCTATAATCTGTACATTTTCAGCGAGGTATGTGTCGCGCTTAAAAAAGTCATAGATACCGTGCACAAGAGGATCTTCAGGTCCAACTATAACCATCTTAATATCTTTCTCAATAACAAGCCTTTTCACTGCTTGAAAGTCAGTAGTTGAAATATCTACATTTGTAGCTATCGCAGCAGTTCCACCATTACCAGGAGCTACATACAACCTCTCGCAGTGAGGGCTTTGTACTACTTTATATGCGAAGGCGTGTTCGCGCCCACCGGAGCCTAAAATAAGTATATTCATCTTCGTAATCAATCTATTAATAAAAGAATTCTATTTATATGATGAAGGAATTAAGCACGTAGGGATAGGCGTCATCTTATGAAGATTAGCACGATGTAAGCGAGTGTATATCTGAAGTACCTCGTACTGCCGATCGGTAAGAGTTTCATCTCCAGAAGGTTTATTAATGTACTGCATAGCCCATTCAAGCTCGTCATAAGTGGCTTTCAGTTGATCCTCGTCTGAACGGTCATCCCCAAAAAGGCCGTCCGAAGGCTTTGCTTCAAGAATAGATTTAGGTACTTTCAAATACTCTGCAAGCTTATAAACTTCACTTTTCATCAAGTCAGCAATCGGACTTATATCAACGCCACCATCGCCGTACTTAGTGAAAAAGCCCACTCCGAAATCCTCGACTTTATTTCCTGTTCCTACCACAATACGTCCGTCCAGCCCAGCAAAATAGTACAATGTAGTCATACGTAAACGTGCTCTTGTATTGGCAAGCGCCATCTCGTAGGTAGTCTTATCCGTTTTAGGGATAGCAGCTACGAACTGATCGAAAGTAGGCGTCAAATCCACTTCAACAGCACTTACATTCTTGTATTTCTTCTTTAGCTGAGCGATATGTTCCTTAGCTCGGCTCACGTGTGCTTCTGCCTGATGGATAGGCATCTCAACACATAAAGTAGGCAATTTACTTTGGGCGCAAAGTGTAGAAACTACTGCAGAATCAACACCACCAGAAACGCCTATAACAAGACCATTAAGGTGTGCATTTTCCACATAGGTCTTAATCCATTGCACAATATACTGAGTTACTTTTTCTGTATCCATTGAGTATTAAAATTTTATCTATTATATCTATTTACTTTGTAGAGTTTTTGAACTCACATCGCTCTGCATAAACGGCATAATACCGAGGGGTAAAATAACGCAATAAGGGGCGAAAACCCAGTTTCTTCACAGGGTGGGTCCACTTCTCACGGTACTGAATTTCCCAACCCGCTTTCTCAAGAAGCATATCCAACTGCCAATCTTCAAACTCGTGAAAATGACAATCGCGAGGGTCCTTGTTATTGCGATAAGCAGAAGCGAACCACAAGCGAAGCGGCACTGTAACCAGAAGCTTCCTCGAAGGGACGTTCTGCAACACTCCAAAAGGATTAACCAAATGCTCCAAAATCTCCAAAGCCGTGGTAAAGTCAGCAGCATAGCTTTGCAAATGCTCAGGCATTAAATCCAAATCCTCACCTTGCGTATTTTGCACACGATAGCCAGAGGCTTCCATCACCTCTGAAAAAGGGTTCCTAACACCTAAATCCAGCACACTACAACCCTCAGGAGCAAACTTTTTTAGGATTGCCAGCGTACGGTCATAACGTTTTTTAGGATAATGCTTATACATACACTTATTGATAATTAGTGTTTTACAGTTCCTATTCACTGTAAAATAAAAACGTTGCAAATGTAAGCATTTGCAACGTTCTGTACAATTAATTTATTGAATATTTTTTGAAAATTATCCTTTCGGAGTTTTATGGTTCTTCTTAGCCTTTGAACCTACACGGCTCATTGCGTTACGGAATCCGATGTAATCAGTAGCGATGTACTGAGGTAAATAACGACGTTGAGCAGGGTCAATCCAATAAGCACGGTCTCTCCACGAACCACCTTTGTATACGCGAACTTCGTCGTCAATAAGTGAAGTACGATCGTTAGAAGTATCATAATCCTTACCATTAGGTGAAGTTCCTTGCTTCTTAGGCTTAGGAGCGTTGTACATTGAGTTTACATAGTCAGCATCAGCTGTCATCATCTCATCTTGTCCACGATAATTACGGGTTGAAGCCTTATCACCATCGTGATAGCTACGGTTATCAGAGTGTGTAAAGTTATAACGCAAGTAAGTCTCACTTGAGTCAATAGGAATAGTAGCTAAGTTTCCAGGGAGGTTACGAGCGATGATCTTCCCGTTAGGCAAAGTATCATACTTCACATTTTCAGTAGTAACCACCACTTGCTTACCATCTTTATCAATAGCGTGTTTCATATACACATTACCACGATAGTAGTTAAAATCAGAGATCTCATCATCAATGATAGGGCGATATACGTCAGCTACCCATTCAGCTACGTTCCCAGCCATATCATATAAACCAAAGTCATTAGGTGGGTAAGTCTTTACTGCTACAGTGATATCACCTTTATCATCTGACCAACCTGCCAGCCCACCATAATCACCTTTACCTTGCTTGAAGTTAGCCAACTGGTCACCACGAGTACGGCGCTTAGTCGAACGTGTGTATTGACTATCCCAAGGATATTTTTTACGTCCTTGTAGTGAGTTGTATTCACGGATACCATTAAGCGATTTCGCAGCGTATTCCCATTCAGCTTCAGTAGGAAGACGATACTCAGGCAACAAAATACCACTGGTTTGCTTAGCATAAGCTGTCTCACCATTCTTGTCAGTTGCTTTCTTACCGCCCATTTCTCCTTGTATCTTACCTCCGTAAGTCTCTGAAGGTGCATTTAAATATGTATCAGTACTGAATGTACTCTGAGCATCTACATTGTAACGAGCATCCTTAGCAAGGAAGCCGTCACGCTCTAAGATAGCCTCATTTACACGGTCAGTACGCCAAGTACTGAACTGTACTGCTTGTACCCAGTTTACACCTACTACAGGGTATTCAGCGTAAGCAGGGTGACGCAAGTAATTAGTTACCATTGCTTCATTAGCACTCAGTGGGCTACGCCATACCAAAGTATCAGGCAATGCACCTATATATATATTTCTATACTGTTCTTGGTCTGGAGGAAACACTCGCTTCAACCAATCTAAGTATTCCATATACATCTTGTTTGTTACCTCAGTCTCATCCATATAGAACGACTGTACGTGCTGTTGCGTAGGCATATTATCCCAATCGTGCATCACATTGTCCTGCACTTGCCCCATTGTGAATGTTCCGCCTTCAATCAACACTAACCCAGGACCTGTCTCTTGATCCTTAAAATCTGTATTGTACTGAAAACCACCTTCCTTGGCGTTGATTTTCCACCCTGTCGCACTTGACGTATTCTTGTCGGATTTCTTACCTCCACAGCTTGCGAGTAGCAATCCTGCCAAGGCAACGAAAACAGGGACTTTTAATAAATTTCTTCTCATAGTAAAAACACTTGTTAGCATAAAAATTCGGGTGCAAGGTAGCAATATTTTCAAATATAGAGATACCTTTTTCACCATTTTAACTATATATTAATATTTAATTTTTTCACAGTTTTCTGTATAAAATTGAATTACAGCAAAATACACATCTTCTCAACTATAAAAAATTTATACATTTTTTTCACAAGACGGTCAAATTTTAACAATCCTTTAAGTAAAATTTCAAAGAAAATTGAACCTGTCAGCCAAAAAAATCAGTAGTAACGACAGTACAAATGAGATCACAGGTGCTATCATCCACATTGCAAAAAACCGCTTTACCTGTGTCTTCTTAAAAATATTCTTATGCCCCATCTTGGCGACTCCTATCCCCAGAATAGCCGCTACATTCACCTGAACCAGTGAGGTTGGTATCCCTTTCACCACTGAGGCAAGCAGTAGCAAGCTCCCTGAGATAAAAGCAATAATCACCGCTTCAAACTTCCCGAAAAGCACAATCTCCTTTCCTGTATTGCGCAGTATCTTATGACCGAATAGTGACGAGCCAATGCCGAAGCAAGGTGCCACTACCAAAGTAGCCAACATCAAGATCACTATGTGATCACTCTCTTTGATATTCAGCTCATTGATAGTCATCGTATAAAGCGGACCCGCAGCATTGGCAACGTTGTTCGAACCAATGGCAAACGACACGTACAGCGCCATCGCTATCAACAGATAATCCCAAATAGGCTTTGCATTTTCATTCTGCGCTCTCAGCATCGTCAGCCCCCGCCGCCGCATCGGCTTGTAGATGTATTTCCCCGCAAAAAAACTCAGAAAATACGAGATCACAGGCAGAACAAACCACGCTGGGATAATCTCCTCAAAAAGCATATTCGTATCGAGCTTATTGAAGTAAAGTGCTGGCGCTGCCAGTGAGAGCACCGCCGCTTGGCTGGTCGATTGTGGTATCCCCGCGATATTCGAAATAAGCATCGTGATAGCTATTGAGAACAGCGCTATCGACACCACTATGAAGGTCATATACTCACCTGAAAGAATGCCGCTCCCCATTGTGTTAGCGGTCTTTTTCCCCGCTAAAAGGGCACCTACAAACACCATAATACCAAACAACCCTGGGATGATACTCTTGCGGATCACATTTGCACCATAAGTAGCTGAGAATGCTGGCGCAGTACCACTACCCCCCATCGTAATCGCCAGCAACATCGCTGTAAGAAACGGTATTAATAATTGGTTGTATATCGGTGACATCTCTTGATCTGATTTGCAAAATAGGCGACAAAGGTACGAACTTTATTTTACAATGCAAGCAATTGGATCAAAACTTTTTCTATCTGAGATTAAAAAAACTATCTCTAACGCTCGTCCATACATTTAGGCGTTGTTTTGCTGTGCTTCAAGCTCCTGCAGCACTTCTTCTACCAGTGCTTCATAGAAAGTAGGCATCTCTTCATTGTAGGTCTTTTCATAAACACCTTTCAGCACCTGCTGCGGGCTCAATTCCTCCAATTGTATTTCTCTTTGGGGTTCCCCCTCTTCACTGTCAATCGCCCATTTATATTGTACATCTATCCGCGATAGCCGTACTGCTTTACCTTCTACTGCTTTAATTATCTGTGTTTTAAGGTCGGGTAAAGGTTCAGTGAGTAGCACCTTTACTTCCAGATAGGGCGCTGTGTCCTCCTGTTGTCCTCTCTCTGGTAAATCTCCTAAAGCAGCCAGCACCTCCTCAATAGGGCGATGCGTCTCAGGGATGCTCAACACACGCCTATGCAGCGGTACATTGAGCGTTCGGATATCGCTCACCTTCCCATCCTCTATCTCAAAGCACACCACCTGATGACTGTATCTGCGCTCTGCAAACGACAGCGGTAGTGGGCTGCCTGAGTACCGTATAAAGTCCTTTCCAGCAAGCCTTTGCGCTTTGTGTATATGCCCCAGAGCTACATATTGCAACGCCTCTGGGAACTGCCCAGCACTGATAGCCTCCACTCCACCTACGATCGCCCGTTCAGCAGTGTCCTCTTCCGAAATCTCCGCTCCTGAGGCGTGCAGATGTCCCATAGCGATAAGCGCCTGATGTGGCTTTAGCATCTCTTGCGCCTCCTTGGTGATCTCTTGGTAAAATTGACTCACGCCCTTGGCATAATCCATTCCGTTACCCTCTGCTTTGGGGTAATCGCCTAAGCGAAGAAAAGGCACCGATAAGCAATACGCCTCCACCGTCGTAGTTTGGGGCTTGTAGAGAGGTATAATCAGCGAGCGGTAATCTATTGCAGCTCCCTCACCACTTCGCTTCACACTACCGATAAGGTGTATATGCGAGCCTTCCAAAAAAGGAACAGGCATCTCAAGCCGCACAGGCGAGTCGTGGTTGCCCGCCGTGGCAATCACTTGTAACTCAGGAAACCGCTGAAGTATTTCTCTTAAAAAATGGTAAAATTGCCGTACAGAAGCAACAGCTGGGTTCGATACATCGAAGATATCTCCGCTGATAAGAAGCACGTCAATACGCTCTTGTTCAATAGTTTGCAAAAGCCAGTTGAGGAAGTGTTGATGCTCCTCATAGCGGTCGTATTGGTAAAAAGTCTGACCCAAATGCCAGTCGGCAGTGTGTAGTACTCTCATTGCTAAAAAGTCTTAGTCATATCTTCATCAACCACCAAGATAAAATCAGCCTGACCTTTGTATTCTTTCTCTAATTTCGAAAGGTCGCTCTGCATCACAGTGCTAATAGTGAGAACTTTCAGCATAGGCTGCTCTTGTTTTAGATACCACTCAATACTCTGATGAAAATCACTGTGGTAGCTGCCATTAAAGTGCACAAACACACTTTTCGGACGCAAGTTTGCAATGATAGAATGTGCCATCGTAGCATCCTTGATAGCCTGTGCTTTCACAAAATTATCATTCCCTATATGGCTCGGCATCATCTCTTTCAGCTTTTGGTACTGTGAGAGGCTACCGTCAAAACGCATCGGCAGCGGCACGATCCACGCCTTCTCTTGCGAAGGCAGCGTGTCCAAAGCCTGCAAACCTTTCTTATAAACCAAACTGGCGTATTTTCGCGGAATATTCGTAGCGATAAACGGCAACTGATGCTCCTTAGCAAAATCGACTAAAGGCTTGTAGTCCGTCGCATAATTATCCCACAGCCGCGCTAATGAGTCAAGCGCTTTTTCGGTCATTTGCCCTTGCAGGTACGCCTCTAATTCCTTCTGATTATCCCGCTCCAGCATTTCAGCACCAAGCACCAAAGGGGTTTGCTTTTGCAGTGTTTGCACCAGTTCAAGTTCTAACCAATGGCAAATAGGGTTGTCGTGTAGCTCACCGAAGAGCACTACCTCACTGCGCTGTGCAGCCTTCGCCAGCTTTGTGAAATCCGCCTTTTTACCCTTGGCGTCAAAAAACTGGTATGCCTTCTTATGTTGCCCATACAAAGGCATTACCAGCAAACTGATGATGATAAGTATTGTACCTTTCATTGTTGTTACACCGTAGTTGTTTGCCCGATATTGAGCAATATCAGTTCCTTGCCCTTTGCCTTAAAACTCCGCTGAGCAGCACTTTTGTCTATCTTAATGAGGGTGAAGGTGTCATAATGCAACCCGAGCACCTTGTTGCACTTCACAAAGTCCGAAGCCATTATAGCGTCTTCCACATCCATAGTGAAATTACCACCGATAGGCAATAGTGCCATATCTATCTTGAACCGCACTGGTATGAGCTGCATATCAAAGTGCAGCGCTGTGCTACCTGCTATGTATATCGTCTTATCCGCAGCCTTTATTACGAAGCCCCCAGCACTACCCCCATCGGTGCCATCCTCAAAAGCCGACGAGTGCAAAGCCGTCACACACTTCACCTGCCCAAAAGGGAAAGTATAGCTCCCTCCTAAGTCCATCGGGTGCCCGTTCTCAATGCCTTTATTGTAAAAGTACGCAACGATTTGGTAATTCGCTATGATCGTAGCTTTTGTACGTTTGGCGATGCGCTCCACATCCGAGGTGTGGTCTTGTTGCGCGCAAGTCAGTAGTATATAGTCAGCGGGTATCTCATCTACCTTTACGTGGCTTGCCAACGGGTTTTCCGAAATAAAAGGGTCTACCAAGAGGTGTTTCTCACCTATCTTGATGCCCACACACGAGTGCCCGTAATAAGTTATATCCATATATGTCACATTAAGAGTCCTATAAAAAAAAGCACCGAGAGCAGGAAAGTACTCAGCGCTACCGTCTTCAATTCCTTGTCCAGCAACTTCAAGTCCCTATTGCTCCTCACCCTGAGCAGGTGCACACTCAAAGGGACAAACGCCACCAAGTACAGCAGCTCCCAACGCATCTGCAAGTGTATCACCGAGAAGGTAAGCATCGCCAGCATTGCCAACACTATCAAATAATAATGGTAATACTTCGCCAGTCCTATCCCCATCTTCACCACAAGGGTGTGTTTGCCTGAACGCTCATCATTCTCATAGTCGCGCATATTGTTGAGGTTCAGCACTCCTACGCTCAGAAGCCCAATGGCAACCGCGGGCAGCACCTCCCCCCATTGAAGCATCTGCGTATACAAAAAATACGACCCCAGTACGCCCACCAAGCCGAAGAAGACAAACACAAATACATCGCCCAAACCCATATACCCGTAGGCACCTTTCCCCACCGTATACTTGATAGCTGCCCCTACGCACAGCAAGCCCAGCACAAAGAAAATCAGAAAATAAAGCCACTGATCGCTCCCAAACGATACATAAATCAAACTCACCGCCGAAACAATTGAGAGCAACACCGTCACACCTATCACCTGCCGCATCTCTCCAGGGGTGATCTTACCACTCTGCAAAGCACGCTCAGGTCCCAGTCTATCAGCATTATCCGTGCCCCTTATCCCATCGCCATAGTCGTTGGCGAAGTTTGAAAGTACCTGAAAAAGCACCGTGGTCAGCAGCGCCAGTACAAAAATACCCCAACGGAAAGCACCCTCGCGATACGCCAAAGCGCTCCCCATTACAATGCCCGAAACCGATAGGGGCAACGTGCGCAAACGCGCCGCTTTTATGAGTGTTTTGATATCCACAACCTATATTTTAAGCCGCAAAGTTACGAAAAAGATTTATATCTCGCAACTACCCCCGTACAAAGGCAATAATCTTATCCACGATCACCTGTGCCAGCTTCTCCTTGCTCTCCTGCGTCCACCCAGCAATATGAGGCGTTAAGATCACGTTCTCAGCCTCCATCAAGTACCTAAACGAGGCAGGCGTATGCGCATCGATCACAAACTCCTCAAGGGTGCGCTTCTCATATTCCAGCACGTCCAATCCAGCACCGAGCACCTTGCCACTTTTCAGCCCAGCGACCAAGTCATCAGCCACCACGATCTTCCCACGAGCCGTATTTAGTAGCCAAAAAGGCTTCACCACTTGGGCGATAAAATCCGCATTAATCATCCCCAAGGTCAGTGGCGTTTGCGGCGTATGCACGCTCACCACATCCACAGCACGCACAAAGTCCACAAAAGTAACCTGCTGCGCATTCTCATCGCCCACATTTGGTGCAATATCATAGCAGATCACATTACAATCAAAACCCCTGAGCTTCCGTGCAAAAGCCTTCCCCATATGGCCATAACCGATGATCCCCACCGTCTTCCCGTCCAGCTCCCAGCCGCGGTTAGCCTCGCGAAGCCACTTACCGTGCATAATCTCAAGGTTTGCCTTTTTAAAATTGTTCAGCAGAGCCAGCAGCAACCCAAGCGTATGCTCACCCACCGCATTCCTATTGCCTTCAGGAGCAGAGATGAGCTGTATGCCTTTCGAAGCCGCATAAGCCACGTCGATATTCTCCACGCCTGCACCCACCCGAGCGATAAAACGCAAGCGCGTCGCACAGTCCAAAAACGTCCTATCAATCACAAATCTACTGTGGATCACCACCCCGTCGTAAAGGGCGATCTTCTCCTCAATTTCCTGCTTACTACTCAAGTGATCTATATGATTTTCAAACCCTTGTGCCGATAGTTGCGCCAGCATCAACGGATGCGGCTGATCCAAAAACAATATCTTCATAAAAATAAATTGAACTAAAATTTTAGCAAAAGTACAAAAAATTATATCTTTGCTCGTTTTTTTACTGAAAAAGATAAAAAACACAAACGAACTCCAAACGGATACAGAACGGACACGCAACGGATCTACCCCCTACCGATAGCGCCCCCCGTGAACAAAAATTTACATTGTGATGAAGAAATATCTAATAGTAGGCTTGGGCAACATAGGCAGCGAGTATGCCAACACCCGCCACAACATCGGTTTCCGCATAGCCGACACCCTCGCTCAGCAGTTGGGCGGCACTTTTTCCACCGAAAAACTCGGCGATATGGCTATCCTAAAAAACAAGGGACGCACCCTCTTTGTGCTTAAGCCCTCCACCTATGTGAACCTCAGCGGAAAGGCTGTCCGCTACTGGCTCGAGAAGGAAAACATCCCTATCGAAAACCTACTGGTCATCACCGACGACCTCAACCTGCCCTTTGGCACCATACGCCTCAAAGGCAAAGGCAGCGATGGTGGGCACAATGGGCTTAAGGACATTCAGGCGCAGCTCGCCACTACTGCTTATGCGCGCTTGCGATTCGGCATTAGCAGCAACTTCGGCTATGGGCACCAGATTGACTACGTCCTCGGGCAATGGACTCCCGACGAGGAAGCCCTGATGGGCGAGCGCCTTACCAAAAGCGCTGAGGCTGCCCTTTCCTTTGCGATGGCAGGCCTTAACACTACAATGAACACTTTTAACAACAAATAAAACACTATGAGTACACACCACATCATCCTTATTATCCATCTGCTGGCAGCTACCGTATGGGTCGGCGGACACCTGTTTTTAGCCTTGGCGTACCTGCCTCGCGCCCTCCGTCACAATGATTTTAGCTATATTGACAAGTTTGAGCGCACCTACGAGCCCATTGGTATGCCCTCGCTCTTCCTCTTGGTGATCACAGGCATTGTGATGGCTTACGACTACAATGCAGGGCTACAATATTGGTTCACTTTCTCCAGCCCCGTCGAGCGCGTAGTGTCCCTCAAGCTGATATGTATCCTATTGACTGCCAGCTTTGCTATATCCGCCCAAACGCGCGTACTGCCTAAGCTCCGCAAAGGCAATATCAAGCCCCTCCCCGAGATGGCAGTACACATTATCTGCGTTACCCTCCTCGGCGTTACAATGCTTGTATTAGGCAGTTTTGTGCGCGAAGGTGGCATAATGTAAAATAATTTTATTAACTTTGCAGCCTCAAAAAAGAAGTATAAAAGCACTATTCAAGGTATGAATTTAACACCTGCATTAGAAGAAAAATACACCCACGAAACCCAGAGCGCTCTTCAAGCACAGCGCTTAGCAGAGGAAATAGCCTTTGCCCCCGTTGTATTCCAAGTATCACGCCTGATGGTAAAGCTCGGCGTACTTGATGCCCTCTGTGATGCCCCCGAAGGGCTCACCTTGCAGCAGCTCACTGCACAAACCCGCTTGAGCGAGTATGCCCTAAAAGTATTACTTGAGGCCTCACTCTCCATTGGGACAGTGATCGTCAAAGGCGATGCCTTTAGCATCACCAAAGCGGGCTGGTTCCTCTTGCGCGACAAAACGGCACGCATCAATATGGACTTTGTGCAGGAAGTATGCTACCAAGGGCTATTCCACCTCGAAGAAGCCCTTACCGAGGCACGCCCTGCAGGCTTAAAAGTCTTTGGCGACTGGGCTACTATCTATGAAGGGCTCTCACAGTTGCCCAAAGTAGCCCAAGAAAAGTGGTTTGCTTTTGACCATTACTACTCTGATTACTCCTTTACCGATGCGCTGAATATCATCTTTAAAAGGAAAGTAAATACCTTGCTCGACGTTGGCGGCAATACAGGACGCTTTGCCCTAAAATGCGTCAGCTTCAACCCCGATGTAAAGGTAACCATTATGGATCTGCCACAGCAGTTAGCCCTAATGCGTCAGAATACTGCTGGCAAAGAAGGCGCCGACCGCATAGGTGCCCATCCAGCCAACTTGCTCGACAGTGCAGTGCCTTTCCCAAAAGGCTTCGATGTAATATGGATGAGCCAGTTCCTCGACTGCTTCTCTGAAGAAGAAGTGACCAGCATTGTAGAGCGTGCTGCCCAAGCAATGGATGCGCACAGCGAGCTGTACATTCTCGAGGCTTACTGGGATAGACAACAACACGAAACAGGCGCATACTGCCTGACCCAGATAAGTGTGTACTTCACCGCTATGGCTAACGGCAACAGCAAAATGTACTACTCAGGCGATATGATCAAATGCGTAGAAAAAGCAGGCTTAAAGGTAATCGACATCTACGACAACTTAGGCAGTGGTAACAGCCACACCCTTTTCCGCTGTGTGAAGGGGTAAAGAAAGTAAAAAATAGTCGACAAATAATTTGCTTTTAATAAAAAAGAATCGTACCTTTGCCCTATCGTTTAAAAGGCTAATTCTAAATTAAAAAGGTATGAAAAAGAGCACATTATTATTCAGTGGGCTATTATTCCTCATCACTTTTGCAGCCTTCGGGCAAGCAAATATAGGCATAGAAGCTAAAGCAGGGCTCAATATAGCAATGCTTTCCAACTCAAAGAATGTAGAGGAAGAACCTATGCCTACCTTTGGCTGGCAAGTGGGTTCGCTGCTAACCTTCTGCGCTCCACAAGGGGTAGGCTTCGAAACGGGATTGCTCTACACCACTAAGGGCTATGCTTTCCGCAGCAGGTCGTCCTATGATGGCTGTGTAAGAGGTTATGAGGAAGACAACACTTATCACACCCACAGCTATTTGGAGCTACCAGCACACTTTGTTTACCGTAGCCCCAAAGCAAAAGTAAAGTTCCTTATACGGGCTGGGCTGTATACAGCAGTAGCCGTTTCGGGGCGTATTAGTAGAGAGCGGAAATCTGATGGTAGCACTTGGGATCGCGAAAGTCAGCAACTAACGATAGCCACAGGCAATAATGGCGATCTACACCCTTTTGATATGGGGGTTAACATCGGTATAGGAATTGAAGTGCACCGCTTCACCGCAGGACTGCAATACGGTAACGGACTTGTAAATGTGCTGCCTGATCACATTATGGGCAATACACATAACCAAGTGTTAAGTCTCACACTGGGCTACAGAGTGCTCAATATAGAAGCACCTAAAAAACCTCCTATAGAGGTAGAATCGCAACCCCTTATAGACCCTGCTCCTGAGGGTGAACCACCATTAGAAGAATAAAACCATATACCATACGGAGATGAGAAATATATTAGTAACAGGAGCCAAAGGTCAGTTGGGCTCAGAAATCCAAGCAAATAAAGACCGCAAAAGCAACTATATCTTTACCGATGCTGACAGCTTAGATATTACAGACAAAGGTGCTGTGCAGACTTTCCTAATGCAAAACCAAATAGAGGTAGTGGTAAATTGTGCTGCTTACACAGCCGTTGATAAAGCTGAAGAGGAACCAGAGAAGGCAGAGTTGATCAACTATACTGCTGTAAAGCACTTAGCTGAAGCCTGCAAAGAGCGCAAGGCAACGCTGATCCATATCTCTACTGATTATGTCTTTGGCAACACTAAGCAGCGTCCCTATCGCGAAACTGATGAAACCGCTCCCTTAGGGGTCTATGGATTTAGTAAGCTCGCTGGCGAAGAGGCAATCCAGCAGATCAATCCACGCCATATTATTCTTCGTACCTCGTGGCTTTACTCACTGTGCTTTGGTGCTAACTTTGTAAAAACCATCGAGCGCCTTAGCCAAGAACGCGATGAAATAAAGGTGGTATTCGACCAAGTAGGAACTCCTACCAATGCAGCCGACTTAGCCGACTTTATTGTATTCCTCATTGAGAGTGGGCAATACGAGCATAAGCGCGAGCTATACCATTTCTCTAATGAAGGAGTTTGCTCGTGGTATGATTTTGCCGTTGAGATTGTACGATGTATAGGTAGTAATTGCGTTGTAAAACCTTGCCTTTCGAAAGAATTCCCGAGCAAAGTACGTCGCCCCTCATACTCTGTCTTGGACAAAGCAAAACTCAAACGCGATTTTGATTACATAATTCCTTATTGGAGAGACTCGTTTAATAAAGAGAAAACAAGAGTACCATCGAATTAATGGCACTCTATTTCATTACACTTACACCCAGAAGTGTCTATTTCAAAAGTACAGTGATTGATGTGCTCGTGCTCTAACAGATGTTTGAGTTCGGCTTTTACAGGCATAAACTGCTCAAGAGTGACATTGTCTTTCAGCACGATATGAGCAGTCAGCGCATTCTGTGAGCTGCTCAATGCCCAAATGTGTAGGTGGTGTACTGATTCAATCAGCTCATTGCCTTCAAGCAATTGTAAGATGTGTTCCCTATTGACACTTTCAGGCATTCCATCTAAGATAAGCTTCATACTCTCTTTGAGCAATCCCCACGTTGAGAAGAGAATGACAATACCTATAACAAAACTGGTAATAGGGTCTATCATATACCAATGAGTACAATAGATAATAGCACCCGATACAATAACTCCAACTGATACAAGCGCATCGAGCATTAGGTGCAAGAAAGCCCCTCGAATATTGATGTCCGACTGTTGCCCTTTATAGAATAAGAATGCCGATATAGCATTGATGATCACCCCGATAAAAGCAGTAATCATAATAGCCATACCAGCCATCTCAGGAGGTGAGAACAAGCGCTCAAAGGCTTCAATAAATATCTTTACAACAATAAATACTAGCAAAATTGCATTGATAAGCGAGGCTAATATGGAGGCTTTCTTATAGCCGTAAGTATAAAGCCGTGTAGCTGTTTTCTGCGCCAGTTTCATCCCAATGAGCGAAATCACCAAACTTGCTACATCACTCAGGTTGTGGCTGGCATCTGAAATTAAAGCCAGCGAATTGACGCTAAACCCAATTACAAACTCAATGATAGTATAGAGCAAATTAAGTCCTATCCCTATGTAAAAAGCCCTATTGAGTTGTTTTAAATCTGCCACACTATGATGATGGTGCTCGTGCGAATGGCTATGTCCGTGTTCGTGAGAGTGATGATGATTGTGCTCATCTGTGTGTTCATGTGAATGAGTATGTGCCTCTGTATGTAAATGTCCCATAGTTTATGATAATTTAAAATTATTTTCTATCCTAAAGAATCTTAATTAATTGTATAACCAACATACACTAACCAAATAATTCTTGTATTGCCTCTTCAATTTTCGACACCTTCACCACCTTGATGGCAGTGTTCTTCAAGGCTATTTTGCTGTATTTCGAGATGAAGATGGTCTCAAAGCCGAGCTTTTCCGCCTCGGTGATGCGTTGTTCTACGCGTTGCACGGGACGGATTTCACCCCCCAAGCCCACTTCACCCGCAAAGCATACGTTCTTCTCGATGGCTATATCCTCATTCGAGGAGAGGATAGCCATTGCCACGCCGAGGTCGGTAGCGGGGTCGTCAATGGTGATACCTCCTGTGATGTTCAAAAACACGTCCTTCGCCCCGAGCCTAAAGCCCGCGCGCTTCTCAAGCACTGCCAGCAACATATTGAGTCGCTTGGCGTTAAAGCCCGTAGTGCTGCGCTGAGGCGTACCGTACACCGCCGTGCTCACTAAGGCTTGGATCTCAATCATCAACGGACGCATACCCTCCAAGGTCGCCGCTATTGCCGTGCCGCTGATTAGCTCATCGGTCTTCGAGATCAGTATCTCCGAAGGGTTATTCACCTCTCTAAGCCCATTGCTGAGCATCTCGTAAATCCCCAATTCAGAGGTAGACCCAAAGCGGTTTTTCAGCGAGCGCAAGATACGGTAAACGTGGTTGCGGTCGCCTTCGAATTGCAGCACCGTATCTACCATATGCTCTAATATCTTAGGTCCAGCAATTTGCCCATCCTTAGTGATATGCCCAATGAGGATCACGGGCGTATGAGTGGTCTTGGCAAACTTGATAAGCTCGGACGTGCACTCGCGGATTTGCGAAATACTCCCCGCCGATGCCTCAATGTAGTCCGTCTGCAAGGTCTGAATAGAGTCGATGATCACAATCTCAGGCAACAGCGACTTTATCTGCTGGAAGATGTTCTGTGTCTTCGTTTCGGTGAGGATATAGCAATTGTCGAGCTTGTGTGGAATGCGGTCAGCGCGCATCTTTATCTGCTTTTCGCTCTCCTCGCCCGATACGTACAGCGTCTTGTAAGGCAGGTTCAGGGCTATTTGCAGCAGCAGGGTACTCTTGCCTATCCCTGGTTCGCCTCCCAGTAAGGTTACCGACCCAGGCACAATACCCCCGCCGAGTACGTTGTTTAGCTCTTGATTGTTGCTGTTCAGCCTTGCCTCTGCCTGCGTACTGATCTGCGATACTGGCACGTACTTCGGTGCTTTCACTGTGTGCGGACTGCTCTCCTCTTGCCAAGCCTTAGGCAGCTCCTTCTGCACCACCTCCTCAACAATGGTGTTCCACTCCTTGCACGCATAGCATTGCCCTTGCCATTTACTATATTGAGTCCCACAATTCTGGCAGAAATACGCTGTCTTTACCTTTGCCATAGTTTTATTTCTCTATCAACTCCATTAAATACTGCCCATATTGGTTTTTGAGCATCGGTTGTGCCAGCTCTTTGAGCTTTTTGGCACTGATCCAGCCCTTGTGATAAGCAATTTCCTCCAAGCAAGAGATTTTTAGTCCTTGTCGTTTCTCTAAAGTCTCCACAAACTGCGATGCCTCGCTCAGCGAATCGTGGGTGCCTGTATCAAGCCACGCAAAGCCCCTGCCCAGCAGCTGTACTTTTAGGGCATTGTCCTCTAAAAACACCTGATTTACCGAAGTGATTTCCAGCTCACCACGCGCCGAAGGCTTTATGTCCTTTGCCACTTGCACCACCTTGTTCGGGTAGAAATACAAGCCCACCACCGCATAGTTCGATTTGGGCACCTGGGGTTTCTCCTCGATACTCAGCACGTTGCCTTGTGCGTCAAACTCTGCCACACCGTAACGCTCGGGGTCTTTCACCCAATAGCCAAAAACAGTCGCCTTGCGCTCTTTCTCCACAGTGCTTACCGCCTCGTGCAGCATCTTTACGAAACTCTGTCCGTAGAAGATGTTATCGCCCAGCACCAAGCACACGTCGTCCTCACCGACGAACTCCTCACCGATGATAAACGCCTGTGCCAGCCCATCAGGCGACGGTTGTTCGGCATACGCCAAGCGGATACCGTAATCACTGCCATCGCCCAGCAGCCGCTGAAAACCTGGCAGATCCTGTGGAGTAGAAATGATGAGCACCTCGCGAATCCCCGCCAGCATTAGCACCGATAGCGGGTAGTAAATCATCGGCTTGTCGTAAATCGGCAACAATTGCTTCGACACGCCCTTAGTAATCGGGTAGAGCCGCGTTCCCGACCCCCCTGCTAATACAATTCCTTTCATAGTTTTATCTAACTTTTAGCATTTAGGTGTTCGCTTTTTAACCCTTAGGTAGTGGGCTTCCTATCTGCTGACAATTCCCGTGCACGTCGCAGCGCGGCATCTATGGAACACATCATTGCCTCCACAAAACCATCGGGGTCTTGCTCATAGAGTTTACTCGTTTCAACATTTAGCCATTCCTTTTCTTCATCCGAAATAGCTTCTGCATACTTCTTCCTTAGTTCTTCTATCTTTTCAAGCATAGTTTTATACAGTTTTTAGACAATAGCTTTTAAGCTCCTAGACAGTAATCACGCTATAAGCTCAAAGCTCGAAGCTCAGAGCTATTTTGTTCGTCCTACATTCTCTCTGATTTCGCTGCGTTTGCCTGCCTTGTCTACCACGTATTCCTTGCCCCCTTCGATGAGCAACCCTTCGGTGATGCCATCGGCGTGTTCTACGTCAAGGTCTATGACGGTCTTATCCAAGAGGTAAGTTACCCCGTCGTGCAGACTGTGCCCAATGACCATCTTTTTAGCACCGAGCTTTGCCAAATACGCCTGCGTGTCGGCAGCGGTCTCCTTTACAGTGCCCTGCCCACGGTGCCAATAGAGGCTAGTGCCGTAGTGATACAAAGTTTCGATCACAGGGTTATCCTTAATCATCTTTCGCGCCTCTTTTTCACGAAAGTAATACGGGCGCATTGCATCGTCCATCTGCTGCACCGAAAGCCCCAAATCGCTTACCTGCTTTGAGATCCCCGCGTGCAAGAACACGTAGTCGCCTATCTTTTCAATGATATTCTTACTGCCGAGCCAACGCCCGAGTTCAGTGTTGGGCTTATAGAAATCTAAATAAGGCACACCCATCAGTATGGCATCTTCAAAATACTTCTTACGGGTATACCTAAAATCTTCGTTCATATTCATAATATCGTGGTTACCAATCACGAAATGCACCTTACCGCCCGCCTTTTCTGCCTCATTCTCCAAGTGATAAATCAGCCAGAGGGTTTGCGTAACTAACAGCCCACGATCAAAAAGGTCGCCTACGGTTACAAGATGACCTTTGCCGAAAGTCCACTTGTAATGCTTATCCATCACCCCATTGTTGATAAGGAACTCCTTAAAGGCGGCGAACTCACCCTCGATGTCCGAAATAGCGATGAGCTTCTCAGGCATAGGATACTCCGCGGGGGCATTGGTGATCTGGTCTCTAATCTTAAAGTGAATAGCGTCAGAGGCATCAACCTGCGAGCTAAAAGATTTGCCCGCCACGCCTTTGTCGAACGTCTGTTTGCGCACTTTGGCAATGCCCTTCTCCATCGTAATGTCGTACACGGTGGCTTTGTTGCCTTCGTAGAATATGTACGGACCGTCATAGCCCGCTACGGAAGTGTCCTTATCGAGCCATTTGTTCGACAAGTTGGGTTTGTAGAATGATTGAGCCTCTAAGCTAATGTTAGTCAGTAAAAGCACCATAAAAGCAAGTGCTTTAACCCACTGATTCATAAAATACGTTTTCATTGGTAAAAATAAATTAATTAACGGAGCAAAGGTAGTAAAAATATGCGTACCAACAAACGAAATCCCTTGAAAAAAAGCTGTAATTTCCCAAACCTGCTCACCTACTGCGCCTTCTCTTCCCCTTTTAGGATCCCCCCACTTAGGGCAAACTCCATCGCTTTCTGAGCGGTAAAGCCTTCAGCAGGCTTCACATTTACCGAGGCAGTGACAATCACCCAGCCCGAAATAGCATACGAATGCGGCAAGTACACACTCACCATATCCGCCATATCCGAGAAGTTCACCATCTGATGTGTCAAAAAGCCAATGCGCCATATCTCAGGTGTCTCATTCACGCGTACCCACACAGGATTGGTAAACTTACGCTTATCGCCCACAAATGAATTGAGCATATCTTTGATCGACGAGTAAATCACCTTCACCCCAGGAGTATGCATCATCAGGTAATCCATCGCCGTTACTACGAACTTGCCCAAGAGGAGCTTACTCCCCACAAAACCAATGAGCATCGTCCCTACGATCACCACCCCAAACACCACCCCTGGGTAATGTTGCGAGATCTGAGGCGCCAAGTTATCCACACTCTTGAATATCGACCAGATAATCCATATCGTAGCACTCAGCGGACCCAGTATCAAAATCCCCTGAAAGAAAAACCGTATCAGCACACTGATATAACTGTGTTCTCTCTTCATAAATAACTGTATAGAAGCCTATTACTACATCTTCACTTTCCCCATAAAGAAAAGCCCATAGCACTCTTGGTCGTCCTCAAGGTGCAGAAAATCCCTCAACTGGTGCATAAAGCCAGGAGTGCCCCAATAGCAACCCACCCCATTGGCAGTACAGCTAAGGTACATATTCTGCACCGCCATAGCCGTAGCAGCAACCTCCTCCCACTGAGCCACTTCACCACTGAAGCGAATGCTGATCGTCACTATCGCATCGCTCTGTTCTACACGCTGCACTATCGCCTTCTCCTTGCTCTCCGAATAGTCCTCTGCCGAAGCATTCTTCTTGTACAACCGCGCCAATTCCTTGCCTAACTGCGCCTTTTCCTTACCGCGAAACACCCGCAACCGCCACGGACGCGTCCGCTTGTGGTTAGGTGCATAATCCGCTGAACGCACAATCTCCTCAAGCACCGCCTCCTCAATGGGTTCAGCACTGTAATCCTTCGGGAAAATACTCTTCCGCGAAGTAATAATCTCGTTTAATATACTTGCATTTGTCATTGTTATAACGTTTTGAAAGCGCAAAGATACAAAATAATACACGAATGATAAACCCTAAAGACTCATTTTTCCAAGGGCAACACATCAAATACAATACGCATAAAATACTCTACCATGCTAATAACCAAGTGTTTAATTGCTTATACACCACGCCGCCAACAGTGATCTCTCAAAAAATAACAACAAAAAGATATTAGAAATTTTGTGTATTATGAATTATTTCGTACTTTTGCAGCATCTTTTTAACAATACCGCAACACAACACTTTCCCACAACATTCTAACCACTAACTACTAATCCCTAACCCCTCCTCGTAAGAGGAACCTAAGAGCAACGTAAGAGCAAGGTAAGAGCAACTACGGTACCAATACGGTTGCACTACGGATGGAGTACGGATGATCTCCCTACCCAAAAGGCGCCTTTTTAGGAGCTTTTCGGCACTACTACGGATTGTGTATTATTTAATAAAAGGAGGATTTTAGTAAGAATATGTTAAAATCACCCTATGGATTTCCATAGAAAAAGAAAACATTCTTAGAGCATACCGCACTGCAATGCCATTGCGAAGGTGTTAGCGTGCGCCCTGATAATATCGCGCAGCTGCGGCGAATAGCCACCACCCATAGAGCATTGCATAGGCAGCCCCCGCTCGGCACACGCCTCAAACACGATACGATCGCGCTCCCCGCAGCCCTCCACCGTCAGCGCCATCTTCCCGAGCTTATCCGTAGCAAGCACATCCACCCCCGCTTGGTAGAACACAAACTCAGGCTGATGCTGTGCCAATACGGCAGGCAAGTGTTGCTCCAATAGTCGCAAATACTCCCTATCGCCTGTGCCGTCCTCCAAAGCAATGTCCAAGTCCGACTGCTCTTTGTGGAAAGGGTAGTTTGTGCGTCCGTGCATCGAGAAGGTGAACACCCGCGCATCCTCTTTGAATATCTCAGCGGTGCCATTGCCCTGATGTACGTCCAAATCCACGATGAGCACCCGCTGCGCCAAGCCCTCACTGAGCAGGTAGCGCGCCGCTATCGCCTGATCGTTGAGCATACAGAACCCCTCACCGTGATCCGAAAATGCGTGGTGCGTACCCCCAGCAATGTTAAAAGCAATTTGAGGACGGACGCCGTCTGCGGGATTAAGCCTTGAGGGCTGCGCACTGCCTCCTGCCCCCTGATCCCTGCCTTCTGTCCTCTTTTCACTATTCACTATACACTGTGCACTATACACTGCCCCCTGCACCGTCCCTTGCACCAGCGTCAGCTCCCTATCCACCAGCTGCTGACACTGCACAAAGCCTATGGGACGCGCCTCCTTAGCCGAAAGCCCCAAGCTGACGAACTTGTCCACATACTCCTTGCTATGCACCAGATACGCCATCTCTATGGCAGCCTTCTCAGGGGCGAAGAAATCCGCCTCTGTGGCAATACCCTCCAGCAACAACTGACGCGGCAATAGCTCGTACTTGAGCATCGGAAACCTGTGGTTTTCAGGCACAGGGTGATTATAAATAGGGTGATAAGCGATATACATTTTTTAGCAACCAGAAATGAGAAGTCAGAAAACAGAAATCAAGGGTCAGAAAACAGCTGCCTTTGTTACTCGCAACTGCTCCCTGACCCCTGATCTCTTAATTATACATTATACATTAGAACACGTCTTTGATGTGCCCCATACTGTTGGCAATAGCGTCCTTAGCATCGGCAAAGTCGCCTTTGCCTATCTTCTTGATAATGTTAGTAGCAAAGCCTTTCATCTGCTCAAAGGTGATGTGCGGAGGCATTGCCAGCGTATCGCGATTGGTGTAGATGTTCACCAGCACAGGCCCTTCGGTCTCAAAAGCCTGCTTTACAACACCCTCTAAGTCCTCTGTCTTGTGCACCTCAAAACCCTTGATGTTCATCAGCTCAGCAATCTTATCAAAAGGCGGATTCACCATATTGGTCTGCCAATCCAAATAGCCCGATACTTCCATCTCAAGCTTTACCATTGCCAGCGAACGGTTGTTAAATACGAATATCTTCACGGGGTATTGATACTGCATTATCGTTGCCAAGTCACCCAAGAGCATCGAGAGTCCCCCATCGCCACACATTGCTACCACCTGTCGCCCTTTCTCAGAGGCTGCCGCCCCAATGGACATTGGTAAGGCGTTAGCCATCGAGCCGTGATTAAACGAGCCTGTGAGGTAACGCTCTCCCGTACCCTTAATGAAGCGTGCTGCCCACACTACGTTCATACCTGTGTCCACCGTGAAGATAGCGTCCTGTGCAGCATATTTGTTGAGTAGCTTAGCAGCATACTCAGGGTCGATTTGGTCTACCTCCGTCTTCTTAGAAGTGTAGTGGTCGAGACTCTTCTCAAGCTCCACATACTCCTTGTGAATGCTTGTAAGGAAGCTGTCATCGGCGTTACCTTTAAGACGTGGTAAGAGAGCCTCAATAGTATCCTTCACATCTCCCGCATAGCCGTAGTCTACCTTTGCACGCCGTCCGATGATCTCAGGGCGTTCGTCTATTTGAATGATAGTGTTCTTCTTAGGCAAAAACTCCGCATAAGGGAAGTCCGTGCCGAGCATAATAAGCACATCGCTCTTAGCACAAGCATCATAGCCCGAGCGATGCCCCAAGAGTCCATTCATACCCGCTGCATAAGGGCTATCCTCTCTATCAAAGAAGATCTTCCCTCTAAAAGAGGATACGATAGGGGCTTTCAGCTTCTCTGCCAAAGCCTCTACCTGAGAGACAGCCTCACGACAACCGTGTCCGCAGTAGAGCACAAACCTCTTGTTCTTCGCATCGTTGAGTACTGTTGCGAGCTTATCCAGCTCAGCGTCTGAGGGGCGCACTACAGGGCGGGTGAGGAAGGACTGTGTAGCCGTAGACACCTCTTCGAGGTCAGCACCTGCCACATCACCAGGCAAGCCCAACACTGCCACGCCTTTCTCGTTGATAGCCGTCTGCAAAGCGCGTTGCATCATCGTGGTGAACTGCTTAGGGGTATTGGCAACATACACATACTTGCTGCAATCCTCAAAGAGATAAAAAGGATTCGTCTCTTGGAACCAGTGCGTGCCGAACTTCTGCGTAGCGCAAGTGCTCGCAATGGCAATCACGGGGTTACCCGCGCGATTGGCATCGTACAGCCCATTGATAAGGTGCACGTGCCCTGGTCCTGAGCTGCCCATACAGCAACCGATACCGTGTAGTTCGGCGTCCATTGAGGCAGCATATGCCGCCGATTCCTCGTGGCGTACGTGTATCCACTCAAGACGACCATCGCGGCGGATAGCGTCATTTACGGGGTTGAGGCTGTCGCCAGTGATGGCATACACGCGCTTCACCCCAGCTTGTACCAACATCTCAACGAGTTGGTCTGAAACATTCTTACTCATAATTCTTATTTATTTAGGTGCGGCAAAGGTACGAAAAACAATCAAATAAGCAATTATTAATAATTATTTTATACCTTTGCACCTGATTTATCATTTAAGTAATCATTAGAAAGATGACAACAGAGGTTTTTAAGTTCCTTTCGGAGCTTGTACAGAACAACAACCGCCAGTGGTTTGAGGCACATAAAGAGCAATACCAAAAAGCAAAGAACGAGGCAGATAGCTTCTTCCATAAGGTTTACGATGCTGTGGCAGATGTCGATACAGTAGGCGCTATCAAGATATACCGCATCTATCGCGATTTGCGCTTCTCAAAGGATAAGACGCCTTACAAAGACCACTTTGGGCTTTATATTGGTCGCAAGCAGCCACACAACCGTGGGGCGTACTACCTGCACTTGAGCCCTGAACAGGTGTTTGTCGCTGGAGGCTTTTATGGTCCTGAGAAGGACGATCTTTACCGTATCCGTAAGGAACTCGAGTTAGAAGGAGAGGCATTTCTCAAAATACTCAACAGCAAGCCTATACAGCAGTACTTCGGTGGGGAGCTCGCGGGTGAGGAACTCAAGTCAGCACCTAAGGGCTTCGCTAAGGACGACCCGATGGTAGCTTATATCCGCAAAAAACAGTTCTACCTGATGCGCAGTTTTGCTGTCGAGGATGCCCTGAGCGACCGCTTTTTCAGTGAGGTCGTTGATAGTTTTAAGGCAATGCGCCCTTTCTTTGAGTTTATGACCACCGCCCTGACAACTAACCTCAACGGGGAACCTATACTATAAAAAACAATCTTATGCAATTAAAATTTAACGCTTCGTATTTCTATAAGGCGCTTGTGTTTTTTGCCATTGAGGTGCTCATCGCTACGGTGCTGAGCAGGATAGGCATTTTGCGTGCTTATGTGGGTGATATTCTCGTGATACTCCTTTTGTACTGCTTGGTTCTTTCCTTTGTAAAGGTCAAGAATAAAGATAAGCTCCTCATAGGCATCTTTATCTTTGCCGTAGTGGTAGAAGTGTTGCAATACTTCAGGATAGCCTCTTATTTAGGCTTCTCCTATGGCAGTTTGGGCTATATCCTATTGGGGAACCATTTTTCGTGGGAGGATATCGTATGCTATGCCATAGGCTGTGGGATAGCGAAGCTATTTTTGTGATTTTTCTAACGATTGTATTATCTATAAGATATTTTTATATATCTTTGCGCTTCGTATGGTGAAAATTAGGGTAATAATACCCTCTAACTACTTATTTTAAAACTAATTAATTCAGAGATACAATGAGTGAGAAAGTATTGACATTACAAGATATTCAAGAGTTTAAAGGTAAATACCCCAAGCAGCTTTGGGTTTTATTCTTTTCAGAGATGTGGGAGCGTTTTTGTTTCTATGGTATGCGGGGTATGCTCGTCTTCTTTATGATAAACGAACTGATGCTCTCAGATAAGAATGCACAGTTGCAATACGGGGCTATTCAGGCGTTTATCTATGCGTTTACCTTTGTGGGAGGGCTTTTTGCTGATAAGGTGTTAGGCTTCCGTAGGTCGTTGTTCTGGGGTGGACTTCTGATGATTGCAGGTAGTATTATCTTAGCAATCAACCCACATACGCATTTCTTTCTTGGAATTAGCTTTACCGTGGTAGGTACAGGTTTCTTTAAGCCTAATATTTCGGCTATGGTGGGCTGGCTTTATAAGAAAGAAGATACACGCCGCGATGCAGGTTTTTCACTCTTCTATGCGGGAATTAACCTCGGAGCTTTCTTAGGAGGATATGCTTGTGTAGCAATAGGAAAGGGATATATGCTCTCTTCGTATATTCCTGAGGGCTTGCGCTGGAATATGGCTTTCGGTTTGGCAGCTATTGTGATGGCAATAAGTCTTGTTACTTTTGTATTTACAAAACGCAGTTTAGGTCCTATCGGGATTTCACCACTTCACGAGTTCGATAAGAAAAAACGCCATATCTATGAGGTAGTGGTTTATATAATTGCATTGGCGTGTATCCCGCTAATTATGCAGATGGTTATTAACAATGAGTATACGAACTACTTTATGTATACCGTAGGTCCACTGACGCTTTTATATCTCATCTTTGAGATGAGGCGCCATACTAAGGAAGAGGTTAAGAAACTATTGGCAGCGTTGGTATTTATCTTCTTCTCTATACTATTCTTTGCTTTCTTTGAGCAAGGAGGCGGATCGCTGAGTGTAGTAGCAGCAAACAATGTGAGTGATAAGGCGCTTTTTGGGCTACTTACCTTAGACCCTAACGGAGTGAATAATGCGGCTAATGCTTTCTTTGTGATTATTTTTGCAGCCTTAGTCGGTTTGCTATGGGTGGCATTGGCAAAAAAGAAGTTAGAACCCAACACAGTGGTAAAGTTTGGTTTAGGCTTTCTATTCCTTGGCATAGCATTCTATATCTTGTACTTATTGAGGTACTTCGCTAATAGTGAGGGAATAAGTTCACTGGATGTATTTATCTGGGCGTACTTTGTGATGACTCTTGGAGAATTGTGTCTCTCGCCTATTGGGCTTTCCATTATGACGAAGCTATCACCAGCACGCTTGCAAGGAATAATGATGGGTATGTGGTTCTTAGCAAGTGCTTATGGGCAATACGTCGCAGGTATTTTAGGAGCAAGTATGACTTCACCAGATAAAAATGCCTCTAACTTTGATAAACTAATGGCTTTCACCTCTGGATATCAGCAGGTAGCTTATTGGTCAATCGGGGCAGGGGTGTTGTTGGTACTTATTTCACCATTAGTACGAAAACTAATGCAGGAAGTAAAATAATATCTAAATATAAGATAAAAAGTAGAATTTGGATAAAATATCTGAGTTCTGCTTTTATTTTTTATATCTTTGCAAAAAAAATACACAAAAGAATGAACAAAGAAATACGCATATCGGTCTTTGGGGGCGGCAGTTGGGCTACTGCGCTCACCAAGTTGTTCTCTACCAATACCCCGCACGTATGTTGGTATATGCGCGATGAGGAAGCCATTGAGAATATCCGCCAGACCAAGCACAATCTCAACTACCTCAGCGATGTAGAGTTTGACACCGACAAGCTCACCCTTACCACCGACATCAACTTGGCAATACGCCAGAGCGACGTTCTCGTCTTTGCGATCCCTTCGGCTTTCCTTGCCGATGAACTCAACCCCCTGAGCGAGTCGCTTACCGAGAAGGTCGTCTTCTCAGCCATCAAAGGCATTGAGCCCAATAGCGGTATGATCGTTGGCGACTATTTCCACCAGCTGCACCGCGTGCCCAAGGAGAACATCGGGGTGATCGCAGGTCCCTGCCACGCCGAGGAAGTGGCACTCGAGCGGCTCTCGTACCTCACCATCGCCTGTGCTGACGAGGCAAAAGCCGAAGCCGTAGCTGCCGCCATACGCACCCACTACGTAAAGACTAAAATCTCGGACGATGTGGTAGGCATTGAATATGCAACGATGCTCAAGAACATCTACGCCTTGGCAGCAGGCATCGCTCACGGCTTGGGCTATGGCGATAACTTCCAAGCAGTGCTGCTCAGCAATGCCGTCCGCGAGATGCATCGCTACATCCACTGTATCTACAAGGCAGAGCGCAACATCGATGGCTCGGCTTACTTAGGCGATTTGCTTGTTACTGCCTATTCGCTCTTTAGTCGCAACCGTATGTTCGGGAATATGATCGGCAAGGGCTACACCGTAAAGAGTACGATGGCAGAGATGAATATGGTTGCTGAGGGCTATTACGCCGTAAAAAATGCCTACCTCATCAAGCAAAAGCAAGAATGCCCAGGGCATACCCCCATCTTGGACGCCGTATACCAAGCACTCTACGGCAATAAACGCGTCAGCCAAGTATTTAAGGAACTCACCACAAAACTCGATTAATAGCTATCAGTAGCCAGAAATGAGAAGTCAGAAATGAGAAGTCAGTGCTCAGTTCACAGTATCCCGCTCCCCTTTCACCACCGAATACAGAACGAATACACAACGGAGCCAGAACGAATACACCTAAGAAGATAGTAAGAGGATAAAACAACAATCAAGCATAGATAAAGCATAGACCAGACAGTTCACAGCACAGAGTTCTGACCTCTGATCCCTAATCCCTAACCACTAATCACTATGTTTACAGGAATTATAGAAACCTTAGGCGAGGTCATCGCCTTAGAACGACAAGAAGGTAACCTTCACATAACCGTAAGAGCGGGTTTTACCCCCGAGCTTAAGATCGACCAGAGTGTGGCGCATAATGGCGTCTGCCTCACGGTGGTGGGTATCCAAGATGATACTTACACCGTTACTGCCATTGCCGAAACGCTCCAAAAGACGAACCTTGGCACGCTGAAAGTCGGCGACTGTGTGAACTTAGAGCGCGGTATGCTGCTCGGCGCACGCCTCGATGGACATATCGTGCAAGGACACGTAGACCAGACAGGCAACTGCATCGCCATTGAAGAAGAAGGCGGCAGCACGCGCTTTACCTTCCGCTACGATGTGAGCAAAGGCAACACTACCATCGAAAAAGGCTCTATCACCGTCAGCGGCGTGAGCCTCACCGTAGTGGACTCAGGCATTGACACCTTTAGCGTGGCGATTATCCCCTATACGCTGCAACACACCACTTTGCAGTACCTCAAAGTAGGCGACAGCGTAAACTTAGAGTTTGACGTCATAGGAAAATACGTAGCGAAATTAGTAGGGAGAGGGTAGAAGTTATTGGCAATAAGCTGAAAAAGCTCAGCGCGTTAGCCCTAAAAGCTCAAAGCTATCACCTAAAAGCTTATCATAAATAGCTTTGTGGCACTGTGTTTTAAGCGACTCCTTGTCCTCAAGAATCAAGCCCTCTGTGGAGATCGTAGGCAGCACCTCAACACGCATACGCCCAGGGCTACCTGCAAAGAAGCGGTAAGGAAAGCGGTGTTTATTGTCGTAGAAGACTATCGGAACGATGGGTATCTGGCACTCAATGGCAATGCGGAAAGCACCATCCTTAAACTTGTCGAGCACGATGCTTTCATCGTCAGGCACGCCTCCCTCAGGGAAGATGCAGATGCTCAACCCCTGTGCAATTCGCTCCATCGCCTGAGTGTAGACCTCACGGCGGCTCTGTGCACTCGAGCGATCGACCATTATAACGGCTCTGCGGTAGAAGAACCCAAAGAGCGGTAGCTTTGCTAACTCCTTCTTCCCCACAAACACAAACGGCGCACGACTGCACACCAGCATCAGCATAATGTCGCTCATACTCGTATGATTAGCAATAAGCATTTGTGAGTGTGAGCTTTGAGCTTTGAGCTTTGAGCTTTTAGAGTCTACTCTCTGCTCATTACTCTTCACATACTGTCTCTGCGCCAGCTCGCGCCACTTTCTCTGCTCTCTGCTCTCTGCTCTCTGACTTCTGTCCATAGGACGCCACCCCATTCCGTAGAGGATAGGGCGTGCCCAGAGGTTGCGGGCTACCCAATAGAGTTGTGGGTACCACTCGCGGCGTGCCGTAAACACCAATAACACAGGCAATAGCAGCACAATCAACAAGGTAGTAAGCACGTAGAACCACACGTGCCACAGCGTCCAAAATAAGTATTTTAAGATTTTCATTGCGAACGCAAAAGTACAATAATCTTTCATAAAGAAAATATTTTTGTTAAAAATTTGCTTTATACGTTAAAAAAACTTACCTTTGTCGGCTAATAAGACGAGTTACCAAAACGAATATTTATGAAACCAATCCATTTGAAAACCACAGCGTTTGCCTTGGCATTGGCGGCTTCTCCGCTAGCAATGGGGCAACACAAAGTGCTGGGAGGCTTCGCTTACGGCAAGCAGGAGGCTCCCACAGGCAAGGAATGGGAATCGGTGGAGGAGCTTTCCCTCAACAAGGAGTATCCTCGTGCCTACTTCTTCTCATTCGCGGATGAGGCGAGTGCCACCAAAGTGCTCCCCGAACATTCTTCGTATTGGCTAAGCCTTAACGGCGATTGGCAATTCCATTGGAGTAAGACACCCGATGGGCGCGTAAAGGATTTTTTTAAGCCCGACTACAACGCCTCAGCGTGGGACAAGCTCGCGGTGCCCTCGTCATGGAATGTGGCAGGCATTCAGAAGAACGGCAGCCTAAAATACGGGCTGCCCATCTACGTAAACCAAAAGGTGATCTTCCAACACAAAATCGTGAAGGACGACTGGCGCGGAGGCGTGATGCGCGAGCCCCCGAAAACGTGGACTACCTACGAGTATCGCAATGAGGTAGGGCAGTATCGCCGCACCTTTGAAATCCCTGCTTCTTGGGATGGCCGTGAGGTGTTTATCGACTTCGATGGCGTGGACTCGTTCTTCTACCTCTGGATCAACGGGCAATACGTGGGCTTCTCAAAGAACTCACGCAATACCGCCTCGTTCGACATCTCCCGTTATCTCAAAAAGGGCACCAACACGGTGGCTGTAGAGGTATACCGCAATAGCGACGGGTCGTTCTTGGAGGCGCAGGATATGTTCCGTCTGCCAGGGATATTCCGCACTGTCGCGCTCCGTTCTACCCCTAAGTTGCAGATTTACAACCTGAATGTGCAAGGCGAACTTTCAGTCAGTACAGGCGGTGCAAGCTCCTCTATCGAAGGAGGCAAGGAGGATCTTCCCTCTGGGGAAATTGTGCTGAATGCCACCCTTCGTAACCTTACCCCTAAGCAGGCAAAGCAATTACACCTGAACTATAAGGTTTATAAATGCGAATTGTACTCCGATACTGTGAAGGAAGTTGCTGAGCTTAAGGGCAGTGCCACCGTAGCAGTAGCAGCACCGAACGCCCTTACGCAGAGCCATTTGAAAATCCCTGCAAAGAATATCAAAGCGTGGTCGGCTGAGGAGCCTCATCGCTATGTGCTTGTGGCGCAACTTACCGATAAAAAAGGCAAGGTGATCGAGACTGTCTCCTCGTATTTTGGTTTTACGAAGGTAGAAATCAAGGATACGCCTGCCGATAAGGATGAGTTTGGCAAGGCAGGGCGATATTTCTACGTAAACGGCAAGCCTGTGAAGTTTAAGGGCGTCAATCGGCACGAATCGCACCCAACGGTAGGCCACGCCATCACCCGCGCGATGATGGAAGAGGATGTACGCCTGATGAAGCGAGCGAACGTCAATCAGGTGCGCTTATCGCACTATCCGACCGACCCTTATTTCTTCTATCTCTGTGATAAATATGGACTTTATGTAGAGAACGAGGCGAACCTCGAGTCGCACGAGTATTACTATGGCGAAGAATCGCTATCGCACCCCAAGGAATGGGAAAAGGCGCACGTGGCGCGCTGCGTTGAAATGGTAGAAGGCAGCTACAATCACCCGAGCATCGTGCTTTGGTCGCTCGGCAATGAGGCAGGTCCGGGCAATAACTTCGTTGCTGCTTACAAGGCGGTGAAAGCCGTGGACACGACGCGCCCCGTGCAATACGAACGCAATAACGACATCGTGGATATGGGCTCGAACCAATACCCATCAGTCGGCTGGGTGCAAGGCGCGGCAAGCGGTGAGTTCGACATCAAATATCCGTTTCACATCTCGGAATATGCCCACTCGATGGGCAATGCTGCGGGCAATCTCGCCGATTATTGGAAGGCGATAGAGTCGAGCAACTTTATTTGCGGTGCTTCGGTTTGGGATTGGGTAGATCAGGGCATTTACAATTACACCAAGGATGGCATCCGCTACATCGCCTACGGGGGCGACTTTGGCGATTATCCCAACGATGGACAATTCGTGATGAACGGCTTGTTGCTCGCCGATCGCACGCCGAAACCGCAGTATTTTGAGATTAAGAAGGTGTATCAGAATGTAACTGTAAGTCATAAGGAAGGCAACACTTTTGAGATCTTTAATAAAAACTATTTCAAGGACTTATCAGACTACAATGGTGCTTGGTTATTGTATAAAGACGGTAAGATTGTAGATACCGACAGCTTCTCGCCTGAGGGTGTAGCACCGCGCAGCAAGAAGACGATTACTATACCAGCATTAGCAAGCTTGATGAGTGATAAGGGAGAATACTTTATCATCTTTGAATTTCTACATAAGAGGAAGCAGTTATGGGCTGAGGAAGGCTATATACAAATGGAAGAACAGTTGCCTCTGAAGAGCGACCCTGCTAAGCAGCCGATTGCCAGCGTTGCCAAAGGCAAAAAACTCACCCTTAGCAAGTCGCCTAAGGAGATACGCCTACACAACGATGCCATCGACATTCGTTTTAACCCCACCACAGGCAACATCGCCGAATTGAGCTACGCAGGCAAGGCACTCCTCGAGCCAAACAGTTTTGAGCTGAATGCTTTTAGGGCGTTTATCAACAACGATGGCTGGGCAATGCATCAATGGTTCGAAAAAGGACTTCACAACCTTCATCACAAGGCGATTGCGAGCAAAGTAGAGGCAGATAAGCCCGTAAAAGGAGCTTACACGGTGGCGTTCACGGTGGAATCGCAAGCACCCAATCCTGCACAGCTCAAAGGCAGCACCAGTGCGGCGGTAAACACCATTGAGGAACTGCCGATCCCCGAGCATTGGCGTCCTTTTAAGCTCATTACCGCACAAAATTTTGCTGTTTATCCCGATGGCAGCGTGGAGATTGCCGCCGCGATCACTTCCAACGACAATTCGGTTACTTTGCCCGAGCTTGGCTACATAATGAAGCTGCCTAAGACGTACGATGAGTTTACATACTACGGTCGTGGTCCTGAGTGCAACTATCCCGACCGCAAGACGAGTGCTTTCGTGGATATACACCGCAATAGCGTGAAAGACGAGGTGATTGCCTTGCCTAAGCCACAGGATATGGGGCAACATCAGGATACGCGTTGGGCAGCACTGACCGATGCAAGCCGTGCGGGGGCGGTGTTTATCGCTCCTGAGATGATGGCAACCGCCGCACTGCCTTACTCCGCGAAAGAGCTTATCTACGCGGGACATTCATACCAATTACCTACCTCGAGCGGCACTTATTTGCAGCTGAATATCGCCACAACGGGCGTTGGGGGAAACAGTTGCGGTCCTGCACCGCTCAATCAGGATCGTGTGATGGCAATGCCGCACCATTTCCGTTGTATCATTCGTCCTGCTAAGGCTGACAAACTCGCCGAAAGCGCGGCAGTAGTCGCCAGCAGCGCGCTACCTGCAACGCCGCAGCTCCTCGGAAAGGATAAACCCGTGCCTATCAAAGTGATCTTTGCCAGCAGTGAAGAAAGCGGCGAAGGAGACGCCTCGCACCTTGTCGATGGCGATCCCAACACGATTTGGCACACCGCCTACTCCGTTACGGTGGCGAAACATCCACATTGGGTAGATTTCGACCTGATGAAGCCGATGACCATCAAAGGATTCAGTTACTTGCCTCGCCTCTCTGGATATAATGGCGAAGTGAAGGACTACACCATCTCCGTAAGTGATGACGGCAAGACTTGGCGCGAAATTCACAAAGGCAGCTTTGGGCGCAACCGCAACACCGCGAAAGATGCCTATTTTAAAGCTCCTATAAAGACGCGCTACATCCGTTTCACTGCCCTCAGCGAACAATATGGTCAGGATTTCGCCAGCGGCGCAGAGTTTTCAGTAATACCACAATGATAGTGTTATAGTGCACAGTGAAAAGTGAATAGTGCACAGCGAATAGCGAATAGTGCACAGTAAATAACAAAAATCCCTTCACGGCAAGGACTGTGAAGGGATTTTTTGTTTTAAGCTAATATTAATCTTAATAATCTAATCTTATTGGGTCTGATAGATTTCCATTGTCGTCAGTAGGGAGAGACATTTCTTTGATAACAGCCTTCTTATAGAGAATCTGTATCTTTAGAGAGATTTTTTTTGTAGCTTTTCCTGTTATTTTTAGGCGAGTAGGTCTATCATCGTCAGAGAGATATTGTACCCAATCCTTAGTAAGGGGGACGGGGTAGCCTTCAGGGAAGATAGTACCTCCATTGTAAGAAACAGCTACTTCTGAGATACTAAACTCAGGAGCTGCAAACATTTTGAGGTAATAGGCATTTTCATCCAAGATAGATCCGTTACCATCACCGTCTTTTCCGCAAGAAGCAAAAGCTAAGGCGGTTACTATTAAAATAATAAATCTTTTCATAAGTATATTTCTTTGTTTAAAGTGCAAAGGTACGACTTTATTTTGAAATAGGGACTATATTTTCTAAAATTAACCAATGGAGGAGGATAAAAGGAGATCTATCCGATACGGCTTCGTAGTAGCTTCGTATAAGAGGGTGGAAAATAAGCGTGATAGATGATTATGTAATACACTCGTTATAAGGGATATAACATCATATGCTAACTTTTTTTGTGCGAAAAATTTTGCTCATTGGTAAAAAGTGTTTACCTTTGTGCTTTAATTGAAAAGTAAAAAATTATGGCAAATATGGAGCTGCAAGGCAGAATTGTAAAGATAGGTGAAGTGCAGACAGTGGGGGCAAATGGCTTCCAAAAGCGCGAGTTAGTGATTTCTACAGAGGAACAATACCCGCAGTTTATTCCTTTTGATTTTGTGCAAGAGAAGTGCGCTCTGCTTGATGGACTGGCAGTTGGTCAGGTAGTACGTGTAAGTTTTAATGTGCGTGGGCGCGAGTGGACGAACCCTCAGGGGGAAGTAAAGTATATATTGAACCTTCAAGGTTGGCGCATTGAGCCAGCAGATGGAATGCCTCCACAACAGGCGTACGCTCCACAAGGGCAATATGGGCAATATCCGCCACAGGGGTATGCACCACAGCAAGGGTATGCGCCTCAGGGGCAGTATCAGCAGGCTCCACCTCAATATGCACAACAGCCGCAGTATGGGCAGGTACCACCTCAGTTCCAGCAGATGCCTCCACAGCAGCCTCAGCAGGCATTTCAAGCTGCGCCAGCACCCGCACAAGGGGCTAACGCGGCGGCAGATGGCAGTGAGGACGACTTGCCATTTTAATATTTGATGAAGCGTTTGGAGCATAACATACCATTTCCTTCCTTTGAGGAAATCTCAGAGGAAGGAATTATTGCGTTTGGAGGGGAGCTGACCACTAAGCGGCTGATAGAGGCGTATTCGAAGGGTATTTTCCCTTGGTACGGTGCCGATGAGCCTGTGTTGTGGTGGTGTCCCGATCCGCGCTTTGTGCTTTTTCGCGAGAAATTGCACCTCTCTAAACGTGTACGTAAGTTACTGAAAGAGAAGGTTTATAGGGTTACTTACGACCAGCGATTTGAAGAGGTAATGCACCATTGTGCCACAGTGGAGCGCAAGGGGCAACACGGCACTTGGATACACCCCGAGATGATCAAGGCTTACACCGCCTTGCACCGCAAGGGCATTGCGCACTCGGTGGAGGTGTGGCAAGGTGAGGAATTGATCGGGGGACTTTACGGTATCCGTATGGGTGCGGTTTTTTGTGGGGAAAGTATGTTTAGCCTTGCACCCAATGCTTCGGAATATGGCTTTATCACAATGCTTGAAGAGGATGAAGGCATTAGTATGGTCGATTGCCAAGTGTACAGTGCTTATTTAGAGCGGTTAGGGGCTGAGGAAGTGCCCCGCGACATCTTTTTGCTGCTTTTTCACCTGCTGAAAGGCTAAGTTATGCCTTGTGAATCTTTAAAATGTGCTCAGTGGCGGAAGTGATGCTAACACGCCCATCGAGTCGTTTGCCTACCACCCACACGATAGCCTCGCCTGAGCATAGCAGCCATTGTTGTTCTTTCTCGAATTGCGCGTATTTTTCGTCTTTGAAGTATTTGCTGAGTTTCTTTTTGCCGTGCATTCCCTCTGGATAGAAGAAGTCGCCTTCGCGTCTGTGGCGTAGCGTCAGTGGGTAAGTCAGTTTGTCGGCATCGATAAAGATAGTATCAGGAGAAGGAGTAGGGGAGAGCCTCGCCTCAGTGGTATGTTCTATGTGTAATTCTATTGGTGTGGTGATGTGCGTAACGCCTTCTTCTATAAGTATTTCCACATCTGAAAGCTGCTTTTGCGCTTCTAAAAGCAGGTGATTTCTATTCTTTAACAAGCGATGCGTACGGGAGTGCAATTGCTTGCCTGTCTCGGCTTCTAAGAGCAGTTGTTTTAAATCTTTTATATTGTTAAAACCATAAGGATAAAAGAGCTTGTGGAGCACAAAGTCCAGCTCGGGGAGTGCTTTCAGGGTTGCGATGTCGATCTCAGTAATGCTGCCTTCTAAGGGCTTAAAACAGTGCTCTTTTAAGGCGGCTATCTGTGTATCTATAAAGTGCACGGTCTGGTGTAAGTACACTTGTGTCTTATTGAAATTACCCAAGAAGTTAGGGTGTAGTTCTTCAAGCAGTGGGGTGATGTTATGGCGTATTTTATTGCGGGTATACTTGTCGGTGGCATTGCTGCTATCCTCACGCCACGAAAGATGGTTATTGAGGCTATAAGCGTGTATTTCTTCACGAGAACAGTGTAGCAGTGGGCGCACAATGGTGGGGCTTTCTTCTGGTATGCCGAGTAGTCCTTCTAAGCCGCTACCCCGTGAGAGGTTGATGATAAAAGTCTCTAAATTGTCGTTGGCGTGATGGGCAGTGGCAATTTTGTCGCAGTGGTGGGCTTTGCGCATTGCTTCAAACCAATGGTAGCGGAGCTCGCGGGCAGCGAGTTGGGTGTTGAGCTTGTGCGTTTGTGCATAGGCTTTGGTGTCGAATTGCTTTACGAGCAGTGGCACACCGAGTTCAGTGGCAAACTGCCTTACGAAAGCCTCGTCCCCATCACTTTCTTCGCCTCTTAAATGGAAATTACAGTGGGCAAGCACAATCTCAATCCCTTCTGCGTGTAGGGCGTGCGCGAGCACCACACTGTCGATGCCCCCACTGATAGCCACCAGCAAACGCTTGTCTTTTAGAGAAGATAAATCGGTAAGTTTCATAGTTAAGCCATTCCGAAGCGTGCTACGGTATTGAGTTTGCCGAGTAAGTTCTTAGCTACTTCGCGTGTGTAAGTCTTTTTGCGGTATTGGGTAATAGGCTGAATGCCTACAATGGTGTTGGTGATAAAGAGTTCATCGGCTTTCTGCAATTCAAAGGGAGAGATGCTTGCTTCTACGACCTTGTAATCGGGCACTTTTGCTAAGGCTTTTATCAGCATCTTGCGGGTGATACCATTCATTGCCCCATCGGTAAGGGGTGGGGTGCGCAAGGTGTTGCCTTCTACTACAAAGAGGTTACCATCTAAGGCACCAGCTACGCTCTTGTTGTAGTTGAGCAAGATGCAATTCTGATAGTCATTCTCCTCAGCGAAGATACTGCCGAGGGTGTTCACCATTCTGTTGGTGTGCTTTACAGTAGCCAAAAGATCGGCTTGCACATAGAAGTCTTTAAAGAGTTCTACCTCATAAGGGGCTTCGCTCAGGGTGTAAAAGGGGGTAGTAAGTGGAGTGGTTTCGATAAGGTAATCCACAGTGTTGGTAGTAGGTGTGTAGAGCTGGCTATCTTTGCGAAACACAGTGATTTGCACCCGCACTGCACTGCTTTCTAAGTTGTTCTCAGCAATGAGTTTTAGCATTCCTTCCTCTAAGAACTCCATTGAGAAACTCATCGGTATTTGCATTCTCAAGATGCGCATCCCTGCCATTAGTCGTAAGTAGTGTTCTTCCCAAAAGAGTAGTTTTCCTTGTACGTATTTTGAAGTGTCGAATACGCCATCGCCGTACTTGAAGGCTCTGTTGTTGTTCGTAATGACGCGCTCTTCTTGCGGCAGTAAGGTGCCGTTGTAGTTTATCTTCATATCCTCTTGCTCTAAGCCTAAGCCCCGATTAAAGCTTTCAGTTCTGCTATTTGCGTTTCCCAAAGGCGTTTTGCTTCTTCTACCTCATCTTCAGGGGCGAAGTCAGTGATCACTAATGTTACTTCCTTGGTGAGTTCTTGTACGCGTATTTTAATCTCAAAGTAAATGCTTTCATCTTCTTCCTCTTGCCAACGAAAGCGCACATAATCATCTAACTTCTTGCGCAGTAGCAGTGCTGACTCTTCGCTGTTGTCCCATACGAAGGTGTAAACATCTTCATCAGAAGTGCGCACATCGTCAGCGTACCACATTGCCAATCCCGAAGGCACACTGATGTACTGATAAAGCATCTGTGGTGAAGCATTAACGCTAAACTCTAATTGGTATTTTGTTTTCTCTGCCATAGTGTCTCGTTTTAAGAGGTAGGGATTAGCGGTCAGAGATCAGGGAATAGGAAGTTACGCACCGATCTCTGACTACTTGCTTCTGATCCCTACTTTGCAATATTCACTGCGCGGGTCTCGCGGATTACAGTAATCTTTACTTGCCCAGGATAGGTCATATCCGTTTGTATCTTCTGTGACAGGTTGAATGAAAGTTCAGCAGCCTTATCGTCAGTTACTTTTTCACTTTCTACAATCACGCGTAGTTCACGCCCTGCTTGGATAGCGTAAGCCTTCTTCACACCTTGGAAGGTAAAGGCGGCATCTTCCAGATCTTTCAGACGCTGGATGTACGAATCGAGCACTTGGCGGCGTGCCCCTGGACGTGCCCCGCTGATGGCATCACACACCTGCACAATAGGTGAGAGCAGTGAGGTCATCTCTATCTCGTCGTGGTGGGCACCAATAGCATTGCATACCTCAGGCTTTTCGCCATACTTCTCTGCCCACTCCATACCGAGCAGCGCGTGAGGCGTTTCTGTTTCAGTTTGTGGTACTTTGCCAATATCGTGCAGTAGCCCTGCGCGTTTTGCCAGCTTAGGATTTAAACCTAACTCTGCTGCCATCACCCCACAGAGTTTAGCTACTTCGCGTGAGTGTTGCAAGAGGTTCTGTCCATAAGAAGAACGGTATTTCATACGCCCTACACATTTCACCAATTCAGGGTGCAGACCGTGTATACCAAGGTCTATCACGGTGCGCTTGCCTATCTCTACTATCTCCTCTTCTATCTGCTTAGTAGTCTTCTCTACCACTTCCTCAATACGCGCTGGGTGGATACGTCCATCGGTAACTAACTTGTGCAGTGATAAGCGTGCAATCTCGCGGCGTACGGCATCAAAGCACGAGAGGATAATTGCCTCAGGGGTATCGTCCACGATGATTTCCACACCCGTAGCAGCCTCAAGGGCACGTATATTGCGCCCCTCGCGCCCAATGATGCGCCCTTTTACCTCATCGTTCTCAAGGTTGAACACCGATACGCAGTTATCTATTGCCTCTTCGGTACCTATACGCTGAATGGTGTTGATGATAATCTTACGTGCCTCTTGGTGTGCGGTAAGTTTAGCTTCCTCCACAGAGGTCTGTATATAAGCCATTGCGTCAGCTTGTGCTTCTGCTTTGAGTGAGTCGGTGAGTTGCTTCTTAGCTTCTTCTGCCGAAAGCCCTGAAATCACCTCTAATTGTTGCACTTGGCTCTTGTGCAAACGTTCTACCTCTTCTTGCTTCTTTTCGATTACCTCTATGCGCTCTTCTGCCTCCTGAGTTTTCTTCTCCAACTCATCTTTCAGACGCTTGTTCTGCGCCAATTCATTAGACACCTGCGACTCCTTATCGCGGATACGCTTCTCTGCCTCAGCCATCTTCTTATCCTTAGCAGCAATCGCCTTCTCGTGTTCTGCTTTGAGTTCTAAAAACTTCTCTTTAGCTTGATATATCTTCTCTTTCTTAATACTCTCAGCCTCGTTTTTAGCTTGCTTCAATAGGGTATCGGCTTGGGTATTTGCATCTTCTAATATCTTAGAAGCACCTTTCTTTTCCAGAACCTTAGCGATGGCAAACCCTATTACAATGCCGACAATCACGCCGGCAACAATAATTAATATACTATCCATCTTGTTAATAAAATATTTATAAAAAAAGCCTATATTGATTCAAATGTTTTGCGTAAAACTCTGAAAAACAGGTTTAAGGCTACTGAGCAGATCAAGTATCCACGCACGGTGGCACGCTTTAGCTGGCTCAACTCACCTTCTTTTACGATTGTTAATGTTGAGTTTACCAAAAAGTATAAATCAATATAGGCAGTAATCTTTGTCTGTGTACTTTGTTTATAGCATCTCGCTCAGCAGGCTGTCGAGGCGCGAGAGCTGTGCTTTAAGCTGCTCATCTTCCTTGCTTTCACTGAGGGCTACTTGTTCCACTTGTGTAGCCAGCACGATGGCACACATTGCTAAGGCATCCTGACGGTCTTTGAGTTGATATTGCTGCTCAAAGTTCTTTATCATTTCATTGACCTTCTTAGCGGCACGCCTGAAGGCTTCTTCCTCTTCACGCTTGATATTCAATGGGTAAGAACGCTCCCCCACTGCAAGATTTATTCTGAGCATTTCCTCTTCCATAGCCTATTGTTTTGAGAGCTGCGCGATGCAAGCATCCACCTCGCGGATGAGTGCATTTATCTTCAACTTAGCTTCTTTTCTATGCTCTTTACTGCCTAATATACCATTCGCTACTCTTAGTAGTTCTTTTTCCTGTTGCAGTGAGGCAACCTCCTGTTGCAAGGTTTCCTTCTCCTCTTGTAGGTGAGCTACCTTTATGTGCAAACTACTGATAGTACTGCCCATCTGAGCTATTTTCTCCTTTAATAGAAGTGCTTTTTCTTCTAATAAAGCGGCTAACTGATGTATTTGGCTCATTATAGTATAGCGAACTTTCGTATATTTGGGCGCAAAGATACAATATTATTTTTAAAAGTGCAACCTTTTCCCTAAATTAATTCATAGTATAGTTGTAATCATTTCATTATCAATAGATACTAAAATAAAAAAAGCTACCCATTTATGGGTAGCTTCTTAAATTTTATTAACCTAAAAAAACTTCTTAGTATTTGTACTCAATAGTGTGGATAGTACCATCTTTACCTTCAGGTTTGTCATTTCTGGTAAACTTGGTAGGGTAACCATTATCATTGTAGTTGTAATCATAGATATGTTGCTGAGTCCTCTTGTTGTTCTCATCATAATCCTCTTGGTTTGACAAGTTGTTCTTAGGACTTACACCTATCACAGTGTTTTCAGGATTTAGTGCTACTAACGCTCTTACATTCTTAGGATTGTTCTTGCCATCATACTTATAAGTATTTCTTGACACTTGTGCTTTACCATTTGAAAGAACTTCATACTGTGTCAAACGACCTTCGCCATCAAAAGTAGAACGCAAGTAAGTAGGTAAGTTAGTTGTAACCTTTCCACTATCCTTATCAGTAACAGAAACAACAACCTCTACTGTCGCTACTGAACCATTGTAAGTAACAGTATATTTAGTAGTGGTCTTGTCACTTACTTGGTTGTACAGATTGCCAGAGGTTTCTACAACCCAAGAACTAACTCTTCCCTCACTATCATAGTCAACTCTCTTAGTAGTGGTTTGGTTGAAATCGCCAAAGTGCTCGTGTGTCTGAGTATGTTTTTCTTCGCTGTAAGTCAAGCGACCATTTCCGTCATACTGATAAGTCCCTACAGTTACATCCTTTAAGAAAACTACTGGTTTATTGTCTGTAACTGTCCTTTTACTGATAAGATTCTGTCCATTGTACTCGTACACAGTAGTTTTGTCTCCCCTTAAAAGAGCAATACCTTCGTATGTTTTAGTCTCTTCTTTTTCCAACAAGTTTGCTGTTGTACTTGAAGTGCTACCTGATGGCACTGTGTAAGTAGTTTCACTCTTTCCTAATACTTTTACAGCGTTCTCAGTTACCCAACTGTCAGTCTCTGAGGTTAGGAACCCTTTAAAGTCTGATTTCTGATCTCTGGGATTGTCTCCCCCATTGTCATCCTTGCTGCAGGCTGCAAATACCAACGCAACTCCTGCTAATAATGCAATTTTCTTCATTTGTTAAAAAGTTAATTAAATATTGATGCCGCAAATGTACGCATAAAAAATTACCCCTTCTAAAAATTTAACAAACTTTAACATTCAAAGAATGTGTAATTGATGAAAATACTAAGTTTTAGATATTTTTCAAATAAAAATTTAAGAATTTATTAACGCTTCAAAAAGAGCTTTCAAGCCTCAACTGAAGAGATATAAGGTAAAAATTACACAATAAAAAGTCGGGAAGCAATACGCTTCCCGACCATTAGTATTAACTAAAAATATGATAATGGTATGAAAATCCTACATCATCCCTGGCATACCACCCATTGGAGGCATTGCAGGCGCTTTTTCTTCCTTAATGTCCACAAGGGCACATTCAGTGGTCAAAATCATACCTGCTACTGAACCAGCATTTTCAAGTGCTACACGAGTTACCTTCTTAGGGTCGATAATACCTTCTTTGAACATATCTCTGTAATAACCTGTTTTAGCGTTCAAGCCAAAAGCATCTCTTGATGAATCCAGTACGCGAGCCACAACTACTGAGGCCTCATAACCAGCATTCTCAACGATAGTACGTAATGGAGCCTCCAAAGCTCTCGAAACGATACGCATACCTGTAGCCTCATCGGCGTTTACAGGTTTTAGCTTGTTCAATACATTCTTGCAACGGATCAGCGCAATACCACCTCCTGCTACGATACCTTCTTCAATAGCGGCACGAGTAGCGTGAAGCGCGTCGTCTACACGGTCTTTTTTCTCCTTCATTTCCACTTCCGAAGCAGCACCGATGTAAAGCACAGCCACCCCACCAGAGAGTTTTGCCAAACGCTCTTGCAGTTTTTCACGATCATAATCAGAAGTAGTGTTTTCTATCTGTGCTTTTATCTGAGCCACACGTGCTTTGATATCTTCCGATTGCCCAGCCCCGTTTACAATGGTAGTGTTATCCTTGTCAATAGAAACGCGCTCAGCAGTGCCCAACATATCCATAGTAGCGTTTTCAAGTGTAAAACCGCGTTCCTCAGCAATTACAGTACCTCCTGTAAGGATAGCGATATCTTCAAGCATCGCTTTTCTGCGGTCGCCGAAGCCCGGGGCTTTTACCGCTGCAATGCGCAAAGTGCCACGCAATTTATTTACTACTAAGGTAGCCAAAGCCTCTCCGTCGATATCTTCTGCGATAATCAATAGAGGTTTGCCCGATTGTGCTACTGGCTCCAGTACAGGCAAGAGATCTTTCATTGTAGAAATCTTCTTGTCGTAAAGCAAGATATAAGGGTGATCGAGATCTGCGATCATCTTCTCTGAATCTGTTACGAAATAAGGAGATAGATAACCTCTATCGAACTGCATACCTTCTACTACTTCTACATAAGTGTCAGTACCTTTGGCTTCTTCTACGGTGATAACCCCTTCTTTACCTACTTTGGCAAATGCCTTAGCGATAAGCTCGCCAATAGCCTCATCGTTATTAGCAGAGATGGAAGCTACTTGTTTGATCTTCTCAGAAGAAGAACCCACTTCCTTAGCTTGCTTTTCCAATTGATCAACTACACGTTTTACCGCTTTGTCAATACCGCGTTTCAAGTCCATTGGGTTAGCCCCTGACGCTACGTTTTTTAAGCCTTCTTTTACGATTGCTTGCGCCAATACAGTTGCTGTGGTGGTACCGTCACCTGCTAAATCATTCGTCTTAGAAGCCACTTCCTTCACCATCTGAGCGCCCATATTTTCAAGTGGATCTTCCAGTTCTACTTCTTTAGCTACTGATACCCCATCTTTGGTGATTTGAGGAGCTCCGAATGATTTGCTAATGATTACATTACGTCCCTTCGGACCCAAAGTTACCTTTACTGCATTTGCCAATGCATCCACACCGCGCTTTAAGCCTTCGCGTGCTTCAATGTCAAATTTAATATCTTTTGCCATTTCTTTCTATGTTTAATTTAGTTTCTTAGATCACCGCAAGAACATCGCTCTCACGCATAATCAAATAATCTTTACCTTCAAATTTTAACTCAGTCCCTGCGTATTTACCGTATAACACAGTGTCACCCACTTTCAGGGTTACAGGGTTTTCCTTCGTGCCAGCCCCTACAGCTACTACTTTCCCCTTCTGAGGTTTTTCCTTTGCAGTATCTGGGATAATAATACCTGACGCCGTAGTCGTTTCAGCTACAGCAGGCTCAATCAAAACTCTATCAGCCAACGGCTTAATATTCACTTTTGCCATAATTCTTAAATTGTTTGTCTATCTTTAAATGTTTATACTTTCTTTCCACTGGGTACAGACCTCTGATCCCTGACCACTGGTCTCTGCCCTCCGATCACTAATCTCTATCTCCTAAAAACCGTGCCAAGTGCTAAAAACTGACAAAATGGCAGTTTTATTGTCCCGTACCTGACGAAGTGGCAGGTAGTGTAGATTGTACAGGGGCACTGTTGGCAGGTGCTGCATTGTTAGTAGGCGCTTGCTGTGTAGGCACTGCTGGTGGAGGTGTTCCCCCTTCCAAGAGCTTAGAGTCGTCTCCTGTATTTGATAACAACAAAGTGTTGGCTACCAGTATCAATACACCGAGGGCAGTAGCAAAAGTCCAAGTGCTGCGCTCTAAGAAGTCACCTGTCTTTTTTACCCCACCTACTACCTGAGTGTTCCCTCCAAAGGTCGACGAAAGTCCGCCTCCTTTAGGATTTTGAACCATAATCACCAAAGCAAGCAGTAAGCATACTATCACGATGAGTACTAAAAAAATGTTGAATGCTGTCATTTCTCTTATTAATTATTTTCTTGTAATTGTTTAATACGTTCTATTTCGGCTGCAAAGTAACGACTTTTTTCTGGATATTTCAAAATTAATATTTCATAAGCCTGTATGGCCTGTTTGTATTTACGCTGATTTACATACACTTGCGCCAGCGTCTCCGTCATCAATTGTTGTGGATCGGCATTGGCTTCATTAGCCAAATTCACGTTGGAGACATAGTCTTTTGAAGCCTCAATCTTAGGATTGCTTTCCAAAAACTTATCAATGAGCTCAAACTTATGCGCTACTTTTTCATCTTTATACTTCACAGGGCGCTCATCGGCTGATATATTTTCAAGCCACTCCGAAATATGCTCTGAATCGCTTTTAGGCTTCTGTGCAGGGGTCTCTTTCGGTACAAAAGCCGCTGCCAGCTCCTGATGGTTTACCAAATCCTCAGGGAAGATAGGTTCCTCAAAAATACTATCAGGCACCTTAGGGCGGAATCCGTGTGGGTCATTATCGATATAGCTCACCTTTGGTGGTAAAAACTCTTCCTCAGCACGTTCACGTGCTTTACGGATACGTTCATAGTCGCGCCTCAACGCTGCAAAATCAGTGATAATGGTCTTTGAGTTGATAAAATCGAACAACACTGATCTGTCTGTCACGTGCACCGCTGCCAATTTTAGGGCTTTACTATACCGATAATCTTTCTCAGAATGGAGTATCTTGAGCTGTAACACCCTTGCCGCCTGAAAATAAGGATACTCGTGCACAATCTCATCTAGCTCGTGCACCTGCTCCGTACTAATAGTGTACGGCAATCGCAATATGTCTACAAATTCTTTTACAGTCATACGAGTTAGGGGTCAGTAGACTGGCTTCTCACTCTTGGTTCCTGACTTCTCATTTCTGCTTTCTAGTGCAGCTTCGCTGCACCCTTACCAATCTGCCAGTGAAGCGTTGAATATATCTTGCGTGATGCGCTCAAATATCTGAGGGATCGCCTCGCTCTTCACACTGTTGAACTGTGCTGCCCCTGGATAGTCATAGTAAAATGAGAACCGTTTCTCAAAATCCTTATTCTCCTCTTTGTTATTCGTAAAACGCACGTTTACACTGATGGTAAGCCTATTCTGTGCTGCCGTCTGATTCGCTGTAGCCGTCATCGGGGTGATGTTGAACTCCACAATCTCACCCTCGTACACCAAGTCGCCATTGCGGTCGGTAAGCGAGAGATTTGTTTGGTTGTTGATCAAATCTTGCAAAGCCAAGGTAAAATCACGGTCGAGTCCAGGCTCCACCAAAGGCGCATCATTGCGGAAGAAATTCACTTGGAACGTCTTCGCGTCCCCCGTGCTTCCCCCCGTAAAGTTGTAAATACCGCAGCCCGCTAAGCTGAGCAACAAACCACTGTATATGAGTATCTTTTTCATCACTTCACACAAAAAGCTGCGCAAGTTACTATTTTTGTGTGAGCTGACCAAATTTTTAAAGTAAAATATTTTATAATAAAGGCGTATGTATTTGTAAATAAGGTAAATACACAGATCTAAAAAAGCCGTTTAGAAGAAGCTAAACGGCTTTTCAAGTATTAACTTTCAAACATTTTAGTTTAATCCTGAAGCGATAGTTTTAGTACTTCTCCCTTATAGGTAACAATATGTTTTGCTAAAGCTCCTCCTACTCTCGCTACAAAAATATACGTTTTACCCTTCTCGACGGCTGTAAACACGGCTTCTCCTTTATTATTAGTATACATTTCAGTAGAATAACGACTGTTGTAAAATAGTTTTCTAATTCTTTCGTCCAAATTGCCTCTTACAAATTGCTCATTGAGGTCTATATCCGAAGGTATATCAGCGAAAGCCTCGCGTTTGATCATAAACACCGACTGCCCTACGGCTATTTTACCCCCTTCTACAACCTCTACTGCAATGGGCTTAGAGGTAATCGAAAAGTGTACTTCATTCACTTTCTCAGGATCATAATACGCATTTAGAATTGCGTAATTTTCTTCACCTAATACAATAAAGCTGTAGTCAGGAAGGTTTCGCTCTAAATCCCCGAAAAACACGTTCCCTTGTGCATCTGTAGTTTTCCTAACAACAAAAGGATTAGTATTAAAATACCGATCTATTTTAGCCTTGTTAGCAACATAATTCTTTGCGTGACTGAAAAGAACACCTCGTGCCGAGTCATCGTTTGTAGCGTATATCTTCATATTTGCCAATGCTGCGCCATCCTTTACTACCGTAAGCCTTATGCCACGATCTACCTTTACCGCCGTGAGTTGCACATCGTTCCTGCCCGCCACTATTGTAAAGCTCTTCTCTTGTGAAAGAGCTTCGCCTGTGGAAGAAATGGCTTGTATATAAACAGTCTTGCCTATGTATAGGGTAGCAACAAAGTCAAAAACACCATTTGAGTTCTTACGAATTGCCGTCCAATCTTTCTTGTCATAGCTATAAGTCACCCATACATTACTCAAGTCAATGTTTTGCGCCGTTACGGTTACATAAACATTGGCATACTGCTCTGGCGTGGTAGAGGTTTGGGTGTTACCGCCAGGGGTAGTAGGCGTCTGAGTACTACCACCAGGCGTAGTTGGGGTTTGCGTACCTCCGCCGTCTTGTGTGGTTGGGGTTTGCGTAGTACCGCCTTGTGGTTTCTGAGGTGCATCGCCACCCTTGTCATCTTTGCTACACGCAGCCATTGCGAGGGCTGCCATTGCCAATAAAAATAAATTTTTCATAAGAAACAAAATTTTTAAAATGTAAATGAATCCAAAATTTAGGTATTAGGGCTGTTCATTCTAACTATTTGATAGTAAATAAGTAGGCGCTTTATCCTATCTTCTTCCCATCAAGCTGAGCAACAACCCACTGTATATGAGTATCTTTTTCATCACTTCGCACAAAAAGTTGGGCAAGTTACTATTTTTTCACAAAACAACAAAATTTTTTAATAAAATTTATTGCTGATGATTTTGTAATAATCTACAAATCAATGTGTTTTATAAAAAGAGAAAATAACTTAATACCTCATTGAATAGGTAAAGAAAAATCACCTTTCTCAGTAAAAGAAAACTCGAAAGTAGGGGTAAGACTATCTTAAGAAGAGGATAAACGAACACCAAACGAAGAAGACCATCAAAAGAGCTACCTCATTACCGAGGTAGCTCTTCCCTTAATATAATTATCCATCTTAAAACTCAATCGTTGCGCTTTGCTCTCTACCATTGACTATTAGAATAGTACCTTTGAACTTAGCATTTGTACCACCCTGTGCTATAAAGAGATAGCGTTCCCCACTTCGTAGAGAGTCAAAAATAGCATAACCTTCACTGTTGATATTTACCTCAGTAGAAACAGTCTTATCATTGATCTTATTGTATAAATTCTGTATAAAATCATTGCCGTTCTCATTTACTTTCTTCACTAAATCAGCATCAGTGATATTGCCAAAAGCAGATTTTTTAATAGCAAATACGGGGCTTTGTGCTCTTAAAAACTTGTCTACTAACTTTATCTTTACTACCTTAGTGATATTTACAGAAACCTTTGCCTCTGTAATCCATTTTTCTTTTAAATTTACAGCCTCTGAATAGTATTTCTTCTCGCGAAGCACTACAAAGCTGTACTGTGTAGCTTCTAAACTTTTAAAATAAGCAAGTCCTTGAGCATTAGTAGTTGCAGTCTTTACGCCACCCTGAAATACGCTATTACTTCTGAGCATAGAAGCTATAAACTCTTTATCTTTATATCCAATATTTGATAGTTGTATTTCTTGGTCTTTTGTAAGGGCATACACCACATCACCCGCCACAGGCTTGCTATCTTCCGACACCGTAATAGCAGCGCTCGTATTGGTATTCACTCCTGTAAGTGTGATAGTGTTATTCCCTTCCTTGATGTTCACCGGCGCATCCTGCGAAAGACTTACCCCGTAGTTTGTCTTTAATGTAAGGTATATCGATTTGCCGATAAAGTCCGACGCGTCCATTGTCAGCGTCTTGCCCGTTACCTGAGTGTAGTCAGGTTTCGCATAAGGATCGTTAAAGGGCACTGCCGAATGTACCAAATACACACTTTCCAGCGCGATACCCTGTGCCTCTACGGTTACCACCAAACTCGCCTTTTTACCTCCATTGGGGTTAGGCGAAGGGTTGTCATTACTCTTGCTGCACGAAACCATTGCTACGCCAGCAAGTACTGCTAAAAATAAAAACATTCTTCTCATAAAACAAAATCTTTTATATGAATTCGGGCGCAAAGGTAATACTTTTTATAAAAACAAGAGAATGTTTGTTTATTATTTAACAAAATAAAAAAGCGTAAGGGGTTGCCTTACGCTTTACATTATTATTTTTAAGTTTTATTATTCTACGATACTAGCGATACTTACGCGGTTCCAATCTGGTTCCTCGAACATATCACCGATACCGTTACCTTCAGCTTGGATGCGGTCAGAAGAAATCTTGTAACGATTTACAAGTAAAGTCTTCACTGCCTGAGCACGAGCTTCAGCAAGCTTTTCGTTCTTTTGAAGGTTACCTTCTGGTGAAGCATATCCTTTGATCACTACCTTAGCGTCTTTGTGTTTCTTCAAGTAAGAAGCTACACGCTCTACGTTTGGTAACTGTGAAGCATCAATAGTAGTCTTACCTACACGGAAAGTAACTACTGATTCCAAAGTCTTCTTGTTCTTAGTAACCACCTCTTTGATCACTTCTGGCTTCTTGTTGCGAGCCTTTTCTAAGTCATCTTGCAATTTAGAGATCTGACGATCTTTATCAGCCAATTCTCTATCCTTGTCGTTAAGTTGGCTACGAAGGTTAGCTACATCACCACTTAAGTCTGGAGTCTTAGCACCCGCAGTAATGTAACGAGCGCCGTTGCTACCTTTAAAGCGATAGAATACACCAGCAGTTGCTTGAATGAATGAGTTATAGCTGTTCAACTCATTTGCAGACTGTGACTTACCGTTGAAGTTCTTTACTCCATCAACAGCGTAAACGATAGCTGGGCTGATCTTTACACCCCAAGCTTTGCTTTCGCCGAAGTTGTAAACGAAGTTAGAACCAAACTGAGCTGTCATTGAGTTCAAAGGAGCGCCTTCTCTTGTAAAGCCACCTACTTCTTGTGGGTATGCGTGCAACCAGCCTAAACCAGCAAAACCTTCTACCTCAAACTTGCGAGGTGCACCCTTATAACCTAAGAAAAGGTTACCTAAGTTTACGGTACCTACCAAACTTACGTTTGTATAGTCAACGAAATTACCCATCAAAGCATTTCCATCGTTAGGAGCCATAACATAAGTTGGTTCAGTTGTTGTATACGCAGGGCGCACATACGCCATACCTTCAACACCTAAACGGAACACTGGAGTCAATTGCTTGCTGAGTTCAGCACCAAAAGTCGCACGTGTGTTACCGAAGAAGTTCTCGCGGTGAGTATCAGAGAACCCACCACCTTTTACGCCTACCTGCCAGTTATCAAAGAACTTGCTGTAGCTTAATGTTTCCTGTGCATTTGCACTTAGTATCCCTGCAGCGATCGCTGCTACTGTTAAAAATGTTTTTCTCATAAAAATATATACTTTACTATTTTTCTAAAAACAGGGGCAAATGTACGACTTTTTCCACACATAGATTTATTCTATCTTAAAAAGTGTGTTTTTTATCATTTTTTTAACATTTACATTAAGAAAATTTAAAACGCTAAAATGCTGTATATCACTAAAAGTAAAGAAGTTTATAGAAATTAGTCCTTTGAAAAATTTAACTATTTATTTAACAGCTAAAAATACGTTTTTTGCTCGTTTTCACCCTTCATCACTGTCTTTTAGAAGCTAAAAACACTCCAAAAATACCTGTTTTCTACCCTAAAAATACAAAAAAGCTGCCCAACATTACTGTCAAACAGCTTTAATAGTATAAATCTAATCTCTATTTTCTGACCTCTAATTACTGAAATGTATACTTCACCGATACCCCTGTGCGTATGGTCGTCATTGGGAAGGCTGTTGATATAGCCGATTTAGAGAAATTGTATTGGAAATAGTACGATGCCAAGAGGTTGCGGCTCAGCGCATACTCAGCGGTGAGGTTACCCAGCCAACTGGTTTGTCCTGCGGTTACTTGGTTGTTGAATATCTCCATATTGCGTATCACGGTAAACTCTTTCATATAGGAGAGTGTTCCCTTGAGTACCAAATCGCTCTTGAGGGTAGTGAGCACCCCATTCACGCGTGTTACAAAGCTGATATTCTTAAAGCGATAGCCTAAGCCGAACTTATACTCGCGTTTGAGTATTTCGGTGAGATAATCGTTGTCAAGGCTTATAGAGATCGTCCTATCGCGGTTGAACTCTGCCAATAGGCTCATTGAGTTCTTCAGCTCCATATCGGCACGGATCAGTGGGTTAAACTGCTCTACTAAGGTAACCGTGGTGAAGAGTTTATCATTTAAGAAATCACCTGCTACGTTGGTCTTACTTGGATTATATGGCTCGTACTCCAAGTTCGTGCGGAACTCACTCAGCGAGTAGCTTGCGCGGTAGCCGTGTGCCAATGAGAAGCGGCGGAAGGCGTTTTTGATAAAGTCTACTTTCATCAGCCCTGTATAGCGGATATTCCAATCAGGGATAGGGATATTCTTAAAGGCGTCAAGTGATACACCACTGGCACTGCCTCCTGAGTAAGCTGCAAAGAAGGCTGGGATCATCACCGCTTGGCTCTTCTTGCTATAGCCCTTAGGGTAGCCCTCAGCATCTACATCAGCGGGGTTCAGTCCTCGTTCTGCTGCCAGACGGCGTGCCACGGTAAGGCGGTTGTCCTTGAACTTCTCAAAGGCTGCTGAGTGATACTCATCGATCTTATTAAAGCTGGTCGCTATCAGGTTGGTAGAGATGTTAAAGCTCCCCACCTCATTGCCTACCAATCGGTTATAGACAAAGTCGCGCACCTCAAAGGTCTCGGTGTAATTCTGGGTGTACTGCCTATTGGCTTTCAGGTTGATTTGCAAGTCAGGGATAGGCTGCAGGTTAGCAGTCAGGGTCAGTTCGCGTTCTTTTGACTGTATGAATTGGTCGTTGAAGTCTGCAAAGTCGGTCAGGTAGCCTCTCTTCGCCAATTCGTAACGAATATCACTCTGGTCACCAAACATAAAGCCTGTCGATGGTTTAAAGGTACCGAGGAAACCTACTTGCTGGGTATAACCTGGTATGGTCTTCCCATTGGTGCGTGAGTAGTTCACCCCGATAGTCTTGAGCATTGTGGCAAAAGTCTTGCCTATGCTGGCTTTCTCATCACGCCCTGTGGGTTTTACCCCCAGATAGCGGTAGAGCTGATCGAAGGTAAGGTTGGCAGTGAAGTTGTGGGTGTTGGCATTTTGTAGCTTGTTAATATCCTGATGTGCCAATTGCAACAGGGTTTGCGAGCCGCGCTGCCAATCAAAGTCACCTGAGTAGGTGTAGTTGGCTTTGATAAATTGGAAGTAAGGAAACTTCTCAAAAGGTAATTCATAGCTCACTTGTAGCTTTGAGAAGAAGTGATCAGGCGTACCCAAATCCCAGAAGTTCGACCATAGGGTTACATCTTTATTCACTCCTGAAATATCGCCCGCATTGTCATACACATAATAGTTGCGTATGATGCTGTTGCCTGTAGCATTGAAGTTCAAGCGCAGCGAGCGGGTAAGGCTATAGTTGATGCCATACTGGTGATTCATCTGGTAATTGCGCTGTTGTAGCTCTGGCAAGCTCTTTTGCTGGCTCGCATTTACCCCATCAAAGTGCACCTCACGGAACAACTGCTGACTAAAAGTGCGATTTACGTCCATCGTATAGACGATGCTCGTAGGCACTAAGTTGAGGTTCACATCTGCCAGCCATTGCCAATAACGCTTGTTGGCAAACTTAGCCGATTTCTTCCAAGGCTCGTAAGTTACAGGCTTAAAGGTGTAGTTGTACATAAAGCCTGCTTTTACGTTCTGCTCATTCTCATATTGCAGTTCGTAGTCGCGGTGGTTCTTCTCGTTGTAAGCGTAGTTGAGTGTGAAGTTCTCCACGTTGTAGATACGGTTCTTTTGCCCTTCAGCGAGGTTCTTCTTTACCCCTATAAGGTTAATACCGCGGCGTAGGGTAAAGTCCTCAGCCTGCTCTTTAATCTTCTCGCGTTCCTCTGGAGTCTGTGCCACGTCTAAGCGGTCTTGCAGCTTAATGTCTTGGTATACAGGGTCGTACTCTGGGGTTGAGAGCTTCTGCGAGTGATTGAGCCCTACTGGTATTTGCATATTCCACTTAGGAGGCAAGAGCTTGCCTGCGTTGATGTTGAGCATCACGTCATACTCACGGGTATTCTCCAAAGCGCGCTGGTTGGGGGCTTGGTCTACGGCACCAAAGCCTACAGTGTGCATACGCCCTGTGGCTGAGATGTTGAGCAACTCAGAGGCGTTGGCATCCAAAGAGCCTACAGCTGCCCAACCGCCTGTGTTTTCAAGCTCTGCCACACGCAGTTCGTTAAACCAGTATTCACCACTGATTTCACGCCCTGCAGCATTCTTGATACCGAGCATCACCGCACGCACACTACCCAGCGATGGATTCCCCTTCACTACATAGCGGTTTTGCCCTGAGACGTGTGGAGTAGCATCAGGATTGGTGATCTTGTTGAAGTTGGCATCGTAGTACACGGTGTTGTCCATATCCTGATTGCGAATGCTAATCGCCTTTAGCTTGGTGAGGATGTTCATCGGTATGGTAAGCTGATTGGCTTTAGGCCATATCAAGTCCTCAGAATTAGCTCCTGAAGGGGTTACTTGCAGCGGTATTTCCACCTGGTAGTAATTGTCGTTGAAGTCTGTCCCTACACGTAGGAATGCCACCGCTTGGTTGTCTTGCAAGGCAGTGCTATTCTTATAAGTCTCAGCGTGTACGAACATCTTGATGTATTTGTACTGACGCAAGTCAAAGCGCATTGCCTTGTACACTGCTCGGCTATCCTTGTCTTGCAGTTTATCAACGATGTACGAAAGAGCTTGCTCATTCTGCTCTACCAAGGTGTTGTTGGTATTGATACGCTCACGGTGTACTCCTGGTGGCATACGGTAAGGGATAGGGTTGCGGGTTTCATTCTCAATGAGGTTCACTGAGTTGATTTCTACCTTGGTAGTATTATTCTGCGGAAGGTTATTCAGTGGGTAAGTGTAATAACGCCAATCACCACGTATAAGGTCAAGCGTACCAAAACGCAGTAGCATTGGGTTCTGGAAGCCTGTCATATACATACGCATATGGGTCATTGAGTTGATGATATCGAGCTTCTCGGTAGTGGTCAGCGATTGGGTGTGCCCCTCACGGATCATCTTGCCCGACTCAATCGGTATCTTAAACTGAATCCAACGCGCACTGACCTGTCGCCCGTTGGGGGCTTCTATATTCACCGTACGAATATCGTTCACATAAGGGTCAGCAGTAGTGAGGTTCGGTTTGATACGTAAGCGGTATTCGAGGTAGTTATTGGCAGTGTTCATCGTGTAATCGCCATTGATATCCTCGTAGTCAGGTAGCGTTGTCGAGCCGCGATTGTCATTGGTTACCTCTACAGGCGAATTGCCCTCGGTGCCGTTGTAGTTGTAATAGCGGTTCATAATGCCACCTCGGCGTGCTAAGAAGTACTCGTAATTATCAAGCGCAGGGTCATTAGGAGATATGCCTACGTTGTTGGTGTAGATACTGCCCTCTTGGCTGCTTGGTAAGCCGTCCAATCCTACGTCTTGCTGACTGCGGTTGCTTGAGTTCTCATCAAAAGCATATACCAGCGACTGTGCCGCAGGCACTTGCCCCCAGCTCGTTCTATTGACACTCGAAGTAGTCGATAGCCCTGGCAACCCGTTCTCATACTGCTTACGCCCATCCTTAAGCACGTCCTCAGAGATGTTACCCAAGTTGAACACTAAGTCGCCATCGCCTGAGAACTCCCCAGAGGTATAGGGGTCGAGCATCCAGAATTGTATAAACTCTATGTTGCTCTCTTGGAAGTCAGTGTAAGTCATTCCGCGCATTATCCCTGCCCACTTCTTGTCAGCGGTCTCTGTGTCAAACGAAGGATTGTTGTTGTACTGCCCTTTGGCTTGTGGGTAATATGCTAAGTCCAGAGTAGTCTGCACTAACGACTGTCCCTGTGCGATCTGCTGTTGAGGGAAAATCTCTTCAATGTACACACGGCGGGTACTATTCTTCGAAATCTCATCGTTGGTAACATCACTTGGCTTTTGGGTAGAGTAGAATATCGGGTCAATAGTGTACCACGCCAATTTAGCCCGCCCATAGCCGTTCTTGAGGTTATCAGGGTCTTGTGGATTATTACCCCAAAGTGTTTGTGAAGCGGTACTACCGCCTGCCCCAAACTCTAAGGGGGTGCTCGCCAGCTTCCAAGCCAAGGGCGAACGCATATCTATAGTTGCCTGTGCCGATTCAAAGTCGTCTAAGTACACGGTTGTCTCCCCATCGAAGTCATCTGCCTTAGGGGTGCCTGGCACGAGATAAGCAAACTCACCCCGTACAGAGAGGTTGGAAGGTGCATCCGATTTGATGGTAGGGATACGATTCACCCAACGCGTCAGGAAGGGCATTTCAGTCGAATAGGTAGCTCCAACCCCAAAGATGGTGTTGTTCACCGACTCCTGCCCGTAGCTGGTTTTCTGCGTATAAGGACGCTCGCGGAGGTTTACCACTGCCCCATTGACAATAAACTTATCGCTGAACTTGTGTTCTACATTTACACCCATAAAGCGAGTGGTTTGCCCTCCAAAGATAAGATTATTCTCTACAGATACTTGTATGGGCAGATTAGAAGCCTCCAAACTCGGGTTGGTAATTTCCACCAAGCCCGCTTGATAGTCCACCAAGTAGTCTAAGCCCTCAACCAATACACGCCCGCCAGCAGTAACTACTACCGAGCCTCGCGGCACATTGAAGGCTCCCAACGAAATACCTCTACGTCCCGACGACTTATACCGCCCCTTCATCTGGAACTTATTCTTATTGCCATCCATCTGTGCTTGCGACTTGGTGTTGCGGTATAGCGAGGTATATACGTATTTCTCTTGGTTTTTATTGTAAGTAGCGGGGTCGTCGTAGTTACCGCCACCCATCTTGTCAAAAAGGAACTTCCCAAAAGGCTCCACCTTGGTAAAGAAGATTTTACCATACTGTTCATCTACTGTTACCCCAGGAATAAAGTCAAAGAAGCCATCGCCACCAGGCTGAGGGTCGCGGTATTTGTTGAGCCTATCAAAGTTAAAGAGGTGCAACAAGATATCATCCTCCATTCCCGTAGGCCAGCCATTGTTATCTACCTTTTCAATATAGTTAATCGGTGAAGGGTTCGCATAGTAGATATTCATCCTAAAGTCATCAGGCGATAGCTGTGCCGTGCCCACTGAGTACACATTCTTCATCATCAAGTCCCACACAGGGTCTTTCACGTTTAGGCGGTTGCTCTTAAGCATCTTCAACACCAAAAGGTTATTGGTGATTTCATTCTGCCCACTATTGTAGTACTGGTTAGTGGTTGCCGAAATACCATCATTGGCAAACTCACCCACCTGAAATACTTGGCTGCCAAAGGTATATTGATACGCTACCGCCAGCACCTCATCACTACTAAGGGCAGTGCTGAGTGAGATGTAGCCCAACTTGCTATCAAACTTATAGTCCACCCCCTCTTCGAGCTTACGCGCATTCTCAATCACCGCGTAGTCATACCCCTGACTTACATACGATTGGTTCGTGCCAAAACCTTGTTGCAAGGTAGCCACATCGCGAATCGCCTTCGTGAGTACCGAGCCGCCTGTACCTATCTGTGTAGGGTCGTAGCGGTTGGCTTTATTGTCAGGCATATTGCTAAACGACCCTCTAAAGAAGCCCGCGCCTGCCTTGTCTTTCAAGCGCGTATTCTCCATCTTAGCTTCCCCTAAGTCCTGCAAAGCCAATATGTTGCGTATATTACCCATACGGCTATTGCGGTTGGTCACCCATACCTCCAAGCGCGTAATCTGTACTTTACTATTGATAAAAGGATAGTTTTCTAAAGCCTTGTCATACTGGTCGCGGAAGAACTGCGCCAAGAAGAAGTTGCGGTTCTCATCATAGTCCAAAGCCGTAAACTGAAACTCGGTGATCGTACCGCCGCCCTGAGCCGTTACGGTCTTGCGTTCCGATTTCTGCTCGGAGAATACCCCCGTGATAGTCGTACGACCAAACTTCAGCTCAGTCTTCACCCCAAAGAGGCTTTGCGAACCCGTAATGAGCGAATTGCTGATAGGCATTGAGATGTTACCTAATTCTATCTTCTGGATAATATCGTCCTCATCGGGAGCATATTCAAGTTTAAATACATTCTGGAAGTCAAACGAAGCCTGCGTGTCATATTGGGCATTGAGTTTGAGCCGTGTACCTATCTGTCCCGTAAGCCCCAAGCTGATGCGCTGCTCAAAGTCTAAGCCCCACGAACTGCGGTTACGCGGGCTCACTGCGGGGTTGTCATTGCGTGTATAGCGCACCCCAAGGTCTACCCCCACACTCCCCTGAGGCGTCAAGCTGATGTTGCGACCACCAAAAACGCTCTCAAAAAAGTCAGAGTTCACATACAGCTCAGGCAGCAAGTCGCGTTGGGCTTTCTTCTGCGTAGTGCCACTTTGTGTATCGCCCACAGCATCTAACTTATCTCGGTAATAAGCCTGCATACGCTCGCGCAACACCAAATCCTCGTACTGCTTCGGCGTCAGAAACATAGGCGTGCGCAGGTCATAACTACCTACCTTCTCAGTGTACACATACCTGTCCAGCGTAGGGTTGTAGGTGTACTTCTGGCTGATATTAGCAGGTTGCTTTAAGCCCACACGCCCGATACCGTTCTTCACAGTAGTTTCAGTCTGAGTAGTTTGCGTAGAGGTTGTGGTAACCGTCGCGGTAGTCTGCACCGTCGGAGTTACTTGCCCTAACGCAAGGCTTGAAGCAAACAGTAGTATGATAATTGTTAGATGTTTTTTCATAAGGATAACAATCTGCGTAGCTATCGTTGCGCTTGAAAAATTAGATACACGGCGCAAAAGTAAGAATTTATTTTCAAAAATAACAAATCAAACCTTGTAAAAATGAATTTTTAACATAAAACACACGTAAAAACAGCACTTTTACTCCTACAAATTCTTCAACGATTGCTTAATAATCTCCTCTACACTCAGCTCTCCTGAGGCTGATTGTACAATCTTATCCACTACTTTTTCCGCTTGCTTACGCACAAAGCCCAAAACCTCCAACGCCGAAAGCGCCTCTTCCTTGTGAGTGTAGCTCGCTGTCGGGGCAACCTCGTCAAACTCTTGCAACTTGAGCATCTTATCTTTCAAGTCCAAGATCACCCGTTGCGCTGTCTTAGCCCCAATGCCCTTCACCGATTGGATGCTCGCCACATCACCATTGACGATCGCACTGCGTATCTGTGCTGCCGTAAGCGACGACAGCATCGTTCTGGCAGTACTTGCTCCCACCCCCGATACCGAGAGCAGCAGCGTAAATACCTCCCGCTCTGATTTGCTCAAGAAGCCGTAAAGCGTATGCGCATCCTCCTTGATTTGCAGATAAGTGTACAGCTTTATTGCCTCACCCTCAGGCAGTGCTGAATATGTATTCAAGCTGATATTTACAAAATACCCCACCCCGTTGCAATCTATCACCACATAAGTAGGGTTCTTTTCTACTAATTTCCCTTGTAATTGTGTAATCAAAATATATCTATCTTTAAAACCAGACCGCTAAGATACAACCTTTTTCTCAAACAGCCATCATTTATAACGAATATTTAACATTTTCTAACATTCTCACAAATAAAAAGGCTCACAAGGAAGCTGGAAAAGAGCTTCCTTGTGAGCCTCATTCGGATACATAACGGATCGCTATCGAACCTACTGCGAATCTTTTGCAGTGCGCGCCATAGAGTCTTTTAGTGCTTTAATAGAATCCTCTAAGGCATCTAATTCGTACGCTTCACCTCCTCTCTCAAACGCCTCTTGCATCTCTTTGAGCTCTTCTTTGCCTACAAATAGGGCTGCTGCGTTTTTGAAAGCCTCAAACTCCTTATTGTAAAGTGATTCATCTAATGGTTTTACCAGCATCAACAGCGAAAAATACCGATTAGCGGTGTAATCTGCCTGCTGTAAGACCTCCATATTCGCCTTTTCCATCGCCAAATGGCTGTAATATGCCAACTCTTCCTTGTATTTTCTAAACACTTGTTGAGCAATCTTCCTTCCTTCATTGGCCTCGCCCACCTTATAATAACCTTGCACAAAAGGCTCTAAGCTGAAGTAATAGCCATACTGCTCCAAAGGCATATTCTTCATTGCGATGTCAAGTATATCCTTAGCCTTCTGCATTTTCCCTTCGGCGATCAATTGCTCGGTAAGGCGTGCCAAGTTACCTCGAAAGATAATACTGTTCTTGCGCGTCTCAGGGTCAAGGTAGATTTTCGTACTACCCATATTGCCCCACGTCCAGCCCTTGACAATCTTATACATCAAGTCGCTGTCAATACGCCCCATATCGTAAGGGTTCTTCTTGTCAATAGCTGTCTTTATCGGTACGAGTTTATACACTAAGCCATCTAATTGCAAGTAATCTTTCATCCAAAGATACTCCTGTGCGTCCATACTACCCCCTGTGAAGTAGATAGGTCGCTTCCAATCGTTATTAGCTAAGATGTCCAGCATCACAATGCGCGCCTTATCAATCCCCGATTTAGGTAACGTAATGTCAATATGGTCTACAATCTTATCAGCATCTTCAGGTTTTACGACACCACTTTTCAGTACATTCTCTTTATTGACAGGGATACGCACCTTATTGGTAGGATAATAGTATACCTTGCGCCCCCCACCAGCGTCGTACTGTGTTTTGGGGTTATCACTCGTAATCCAATCCACAAAGGTTTTCAAAGGCCAGACATTATCCGTGCCGTGAATGTAATACGAACCCTCGCGCACCCCATGTGCATAGTTCTTATGAACAATCTGTGCGGGGATAGGGCTACTGTTATACGCCCTGCGCTTCATTTGGTCGATGTACCAATCGGTCTGCAACAGACTGGTGTTGATGGTTCTCACATCGGTGCGATAGCCCTCAATCTCTTGGGCATACCAGAGGAGGAAAGTGTCGTTATCGCCAATGGTGAAAATCATCGCATCCTTATCCTTTGCCACCGAATCCAAATAAGCGTGCCCGATGAACTGTGCTGAGTATTTACCACTCCTGTCGTGGTCGTCCCAATTCTGATATGCCATCACCACAGGCACTGCCAAGAGGCACAACCCAACAGTCAGTGGTGCTACAATAGGCTCTGAGAGTTTCTTCTTTATAAGGTGGAATAGCGCATAGACGCCCATTCCTATCCATATTGAAAAGGCAAAGAACGAACCCACTAAGGCGTAATCGCGCTCGCGTGGCTCAAAGGGTCGTTCGTTGAGGTATATTTTCAGTGCCAGCCCTGTGAAGAGGAAGAGCACCAACACCACCCACGTCTGTTGTTCGCTTTTGCGTGCCATAAACAGTAGCCCTGCAATACCTAAAAGTAACGGCAGGAAGTAGTACGTATTTCTACCTTTATTATTGAGTACATCGCTTGGCAGATGACTTTGTGAGCCTAAGCGCGCACTGTCGATAAAGTTAATACCGCTGAGCCAATTGCCGTGCTCGGTGTCGAGCTTGCCTTGCAGGTCGTCCTGACGCCCAACGAAGTTCCACATAAAGTAGCGCGCATACATATAGTAGAACTGATAGGAGAACAAGTACTCCATATTCTCAAAGAAATCAGGCTTTTGCACTTCTATAGCTTCCTTATAGCGCGAGAGCATCTGGTCGTATACCTCAGGCGATACCTGCCCTGTGGCTGCCGCTGCCTTCAAGCTCGAAAGCTCCTTGTATATCTCAGGATATTGGTACACCTCCTCTTTAATCTTAAAATCTAACAAGCCCGTGAGCTTCATATAATTAGCAGCGTGTTGCGGGCTCCACATACGCGGTAGAAATCCCTCTTGCTTTGAGTTAGCTGCCACTTGCGCATCTTTATAGTCATTGACGATCACATACTTATTGGTAACATAATCGCGCTCGTACTTCGGTTTCGCATCTTCAAACGGGTCGTCCTCATCTTGCCCTGCATACTTATCGGAGTACATAGGTCCGTAGAACAAATGCGTCTCAGGATATTGCTCTAAGTTGTAATACGCCAAAAGCAAACGCGCATCCGTAGGGCTATTTTCGTTGATTACCACATCGGCGTTGGAACGTATGGGGATCATTAGCCACGAGGAGAAGCCTATAAACACAAAGAGCATACAAAGGGTGAGCGTCTGTAAATGCACCTTATGCTCGCGATAGGCATAGCGCAGGGTGAAGTAAAACACCGCCACTACAGATAAGCCCGCAATGATGGTGCCTGAGTTAAACGGTAGCCCAATGCTATTGACAAAAAACACTTCCAAATAACCAAAGTACGCCAGCGTATAAGGCAATATGAGCTTAAAGATAAGCAGCAAGATAGCGATCGACACTACATTGGCAATGATAAAGTTCTTCGCATTCTTCTTGTAGTTGCTATTGAAGAAATACAGCATCCCAATAGCAGGAATGGTCAGCAGTGCCATAAAGTGCACCCCAAAGGAGAGCCCTACCACTAAGGCAATGAGCAGCAGCCATTTGTCGCCCCGAGGTTGGTGCAGGTTGTCTGTCCACTTGATGCCTAACCAGAACATCGCCGACATAAAGAGCATTGCCATCGCATACACCTCTGCCTCCACGGCGTTAAACCAAAAGCTGTCTGAGAAAGCATACGCCAATGCCCCCACTACCCCACTACCGAGCACGGCAATCGTTTGCCCTTGGGTGAGTGCCTCTTGCCCGCGTAAAGCCAGCTTCTTAGTGAGATTTACGATGATAAAGTAAAGAAACAACACCGTAAAGGCACTCGATAGCACCGACATAAAATTCACCGTAGCAGCGATTTTATCTGCCCCAGCAGCAAAGGTTGCTAAAAACGCCCCCACCATTTGGAAGAACGGAGCTCCTGGTGGGTGCCCCACTTCCAACTTCGCTGAGGTAGCGATGTACTCACCGCAATCCCAAAAACTCACCGTAGGCTCCATCGTGAGCATGTAGGTAAGTACCGCCACGGCAAAGACTGCCCAACCTACTATAAGGTCGTATTTTCTAAAGACTTTCTCCGACATTTTTAATCTCTTTTGCGGTATCTAATTCCCTATTGAGGAGGGCAGAGGGGTGTCCGCACTCACCCCTACACATTATCTGTATTATTTTTTATAAAGATTCGTAGTTCCTCCGTATCCTCTTCGTTTTCACGTTACGGATTCTCCTGTCTTTTTAGATGGCTATCTATAAAAAACGTTTCAGAGGGCAAAGGTACGAAGAATATTTAAATTACAAGTTGAAACTCTATAAAATTTTCTAAAAAGGCTGTGCTACTTTTAGAAGGATTGTGTGTTGTGTAATGGGTAATGTCTGACCCACGCACTTTTCAAGCGTAGAATATAATTCTAAGTGGAGAACTTTAAACATTGACATTTTTCTATACCAAAAAATAAAATTAATGCAATGAGGCTTGATAGGTGTAGGGTGAAATGGTATTTTCAGTTAGGAAAGGTCTTTTTATACTAAACTTTTAATTCTTAGCAGCTGATACATATAAAGTTAGCTTATTTTATTTAGTTTTAAGTTCTTTTGTCTTGATACAAAAGAACCAAAAAATCAAGGCTCTGGATGCTTAGGCGAGAAAATCAACGGCTCTCGCTGAAAATCTTTTAACTCGCTACGCTCAAACAGAAAAAATTTTCCACGCTCGTGCCACTGATTTTCTCAGCCACGCCTCCAAGGCCGTTGTGGGGTTGGAAGAGGTATAAAAGAAGAGAATGAAAAATACATAGTATAAGAGTTTAAACAGGGCTTAATTATTTATAGTTTTTTATCGCATTAAAAAGGACTGTGATTTTAGTAAAAATGAATTGAGAAAAGTAAAAATGCAGTAAATAAAGGAGTTAAAATAAGGTGTTTTACAAATATAACAAAAAACCATATAATGTTATAAGTGGTAATGTTGTTGTATTATTGATAAATATAATGTTAAAAAAATGATGATTTTATATATAATTAAAGAATTTAAGAAATATAATAAATGACGTTAAAAACGTATAACTAAAAAAAAACACTATTATATTTGCACCGTTTAGAAAAGTGTCATACCTTTGCAGCGTCGTTAATAATTAAAACAATAGGATATGAGAGTAAACAACGTTTTGCTGGCAGTGCTATTTGTCTTAGCACTGCCTTTTACCTCTTTCGCACAGGAAAAAGAGGTATCGGGGACGGTGAAGGATCAGTCGGGTTTAGAGCTGATGGGAGTAGCCGTGGTAGTAAGAGGTGAACAAAGAGGGGTAGAGACCAATGAAAATGGTCATTACTCCATTAAAGTAGCCAAAGGGAGCGTTTTGGTGTTTTCATATATAGGTATGAAGACCCAAGAGGTGCGTGTAGGTGATAGCAATAGGATTAATATCACGCTGAAAGATGAGGCGATTGCTATTGATGAAACGGTGGTAGTAGGCTTTGGGCAGAAACGCGCTGTAAAGGAACTCACAGGTTCTGTGGGTAAGGTAGGACAGGAAATAGCTAATAATGCTTCTGCTTCTATTGATAAAGCCCTCTCTGGAAAAGTAGCTGGGGTGCAAGGAGGTATGGCTTCAGGTCAGCCTGGTGGTGCAGCTCTCTTACGTATACGTGGTAGAGCCTCTATCAATGGGCGTAATGCTCCTATCTATATTGTAGATGGTGTAAGGGTAGCTCAAGGTGACTTAACCTCTAACACACCAACTGGTAATATTTTAGCAAGTATTAATGAAAATGATATTGAGAGTGTAACTATTTTAAAAGATGCTGTGTCAACAGCTATTTATGGTGCTGATGCAGGGGCTGGGGTAGTAATTATCACAACTAAATCAGGAAAAAAGGGGGATGCTAAGTTTAATCTAAACGCAGAAACAGGACTTACTTACAGGGCGTTAGAAGGAGAACAAAGTATGCGCACCAAAGACTGGTTGCCTTACTTATATGATAGCTATTTAAATTCTAGTCTGAATGAGAAAACCAAATATGCTAATCGTGAAGCTCTTATCGCCGCATTAGAGGCAGGAGGAGGGCCTAATTATCTAAAGGGAATCTATAAAAATAGAAATATTGATACAGACTGGAGAAAAGAGACTGAACGAAGTGCTGCATTATTACAAAAATTCAATGGTTCTGTATCAGGTGGTACAGATAAACTTACTTATTTCTCATCATTGGGCTATTATAATCAAGATGGGATAGTGAGAAGTTCCAGTTTTATGCGCGTTACTAATGCCAATCGTATTAACTATAAAGCGACAGATAAACTGACGCTCGCTACAGACCTTCAATTTTCATATTCAAAAATGAATGCTTCCTCTGATGGATCGAAGTATACGAACCCTATATTATCACAATATTTGCTTCGTCCTACTGACCCAGCTAAAAATCCTGATGGAACTTATTATAAAGGAGTAAAAGGGAGATTGAGTAATAATTTTTATAATACTGCAGCAGCACTTGATGTGGATTACATTCGCGCTAATACAGCACGTATGTTTGCTAATTTTCAAGCTGACTACAAATTACTTAAAAATTTAACCTATAAATTTGTTTTCGCTCCTGAGTACATTACTATAGAAGAGGATCAGTATAATAACCCAGATTTTGGGCAAGGAGCAGTTTACAAAGGTCTTCTTGAAAGCTATGCAACAAGAGTATTTAACTTTAATGTTCAAAACTCGCTGAGCTACGACTTTACTTTGAAAGACAAAAATCATTTTTCAGTACTCTTAGCACAAGAAGCCTACAAAACAGATAAAAGGGTATTAGGTGCAGAGGGAAAGAAGGTTGGTAGTAGAAATTTACAGACTTTAAACAGTTTTGTGGAAACTGCAAGGATGATAGGTACAAAAAAGGTAACTTCAAGAGCAGGTTATGCTTTGAATTTACACTATGATTTTGACAAAATGATTTTAATAGATCTTTCAGGACGTCAAGATGCCTTGTCTAACTTTTGGGAAGGTAATAAAGTGGGTTATTTTTGGTCTGCTGGTGCGGGACTTGATTTTGCTCGTTTACCTTATTTCTCTGAAAATGAATTAGTATCGCAGCTAAAAGTATCAGCTTCTTATGGTAAAGTGGGAAACCTTACAGAGAATGCAGTACCTTACACCACTTATAGATATTCAGGAAATTATAATAATAATATTGCTGCCTATCCTAATGGTGTTGATAATAAAGATTTGCGCTGGGAGGTTATCAATCCTCTAAACATAGGATTAGATTTAGGGTTTTGGCACGATCGATTGACCATAGGAGTTGCTTATTTCCATAAAAAAACTAAAGATATGGTTTTTGACATTCCTCTCTCTACAGCTCAGGCAGGATATACTAACAAAGATGGTGTAATACGAGCCTCTAAGTATATTAATATTGGAGAGATGACCAATTCAGGAATAGAAGTCACCATAGGAGGTAAGATTATAAAGAACAGTGATGATGGATTTAATTGGAGCGCAAATGCCAATTTAAGTACTTTAGATAATAAAGTTACAAAACTATATGAGGGGAAAGACATTGTGGGGTCATACACACTATTAAGAGAAGGAGAAGCAGCCTATACTTTTTATCTTCCTGAATGGGCTGGTGTAGATCCTGCAACAGGAGCTCCTCAGTGGTATGATAAAGACGGAAAGGTAACCTCTGACTATAATAAAGCAGAAAAAAAAGTTTTAGGAAGTGCCTTGGCAACACTATATGGTGGGTTTGATACCAAACTTTCATATCACGGGATCACTTTAGAAGGTCAGTTAAGTTATGGCTTTGGAAATAAAATTTACGATCAATATGGTGAATTTGGTTATTTAGACGGCAAAACAGCTGTTTATCCAGGGTATAGATCACAGACAGATTATTGGACTCCAGAGAATCCTAATGCGCGCAATCCTAAACCCGTGTATAATAGGAAAGATAAAGCAGGTGCTGCTTCTTCTCGATTCTTGTATAAGGGGGATTACGTTCGTTTAAGAACATTGAAATTGTCGTATGAAATAAAGCCAGCCTTTTTAGAGAATACCTATCTAAAAAAGGTACAGCTCTATGTGATGGGGGATAATATTTGGACTCATACTTTTGACAAAAACTTCAAGTATGACCCTGATATGCAAGTAAATGGATATGCAAGTTTTGCCTTACCTCCTTTGAAGACATATAGTTTGGGTGTAAATGTTAACTTTTAAATAGATAAACAATGAAAAGAATTATATATATATTCAGTGTTTTGGCTGCCATAGGAGGTTTTTTAATAACTTCTTGCAGCAAGGACTTCGTAGAAACTAAATTCTATCAAGAAGAGCAAGCACAACCTCTCACCACTGTAGAACAATTAAGTGCCTTTGTGAATGGTACATACGTAAAAATGCGTGCTACAGCCTATTTAGGGCGTGAATGTAGGGCTATTGCTGAAATACATTCAGATGAGGTGTATACCACAGGTGGTTCTAACTACTTTTTAGCAGAGTCAACTTACTCTTTGATATCAACCTCTCGGACTCCAAATGATATTTGGAGGGCTATATACCAAACCGTAGGAAATGCCAATATTGTGATTAGTACACCTGATGAACTTACTTGGGGAGAAACTTCTGATCAAACAAAAATAGCAGCAGAAGTTAAAAGGTTAAAAGGACAAGCTTATGCTATTAGAGCTTTAGCGTTCTTTGATGCTTTGCGCATCTTCGGTCAAAAGTATTCTGGCGGCACATTAGGAATTGTGTTACCGTTGAAATATGATCCTAATGCGATACAAGCACGTGCCACAATTGAAGAAACAGAAACTCAAATTGAGAAAGATTTTAATATGGCTTTATCCCTTTTGGGTAATACAAGCGATGTGTCTAACAAAACACAATTATCCTCTTGGGCAGTAAAAGCCTTAATGACTCGTTTCTATCTATACAAACACGATGATGCTAAGGTAGCAGAATTAGCAAAAAATATTGTAGATTCAGGAAAATATTCCGTTGTGAATAAAGATGATGTCTTAACAACATTCACTAAAGAGAATACAAGTAATAGCGTTTTTGAGTTAGCTGTAGGTACAACTGAATCTTATGGAGCTGAATCTTATGGAAATTTATATTCAGGTTACGCTAATCTATTCGCTTTAAAAGGGGCAAGTGACCTTTATGAAGCCAATGACATACGCAAAGGGTTTATAAAGGAAAATGACGAAGGAAGGCTTACATTAGATACCAAGTTCTCAGATGAAACTGGGGTTCATAATGTAAAAATCATTCGTTATGAAGAAGTGCTACTTAATGGAGCAG